>DRHF01000277.1 GCA_011049715.1 Desulfobacterales bacterium | reverse complement strand
TAGTTCAAGGAAGGCGATAATTTTAACCACAGGAATACATTGAGTATTTCGAGGATTAAAATTTGAGCCTGACACAGACACGAAGTGAAGCATAGCGCTCAATTGAGCGAAAGGGGGTATTTTTCAAAGGTCTCTCTAAGTCATAAGTCTGTTTCTTCATCTTTTCCCATTCAACACTTGTCCGCCTTTGGAGGATTCGATGTTGGACGTTCGATGTTCGATGTTCATTTTTTTTCAGTTAGCGCTTATGAGGGTTAGCCCATATATGGCATGATATGTTTCGAAAAACGAGTCTACTCACATCGTTGCTTGCAGTACTGCCGCTTTTTTATTCGCTACGGATAAGCGACGGACAGCTTCTTTCTTTTTCATAATGCTGACATCACCCGCATCCACATAATCAACGGCTTTGATATCACAAAATCGCACACATTGGGGGTCCCCGTCACACAAATCACACTTGATCACTTTTCGATCGATGGTGTTGAAGTTCATGGCGCCAAAGGGACATACCGACACACAGGTGCGGCACCCGATACAGATGTCATAATCGACTTCAATCCGGTTCAACGTTTCATTCTGTGAGATGGCATTGACGGGACAGCCGTTCATACACGGCGCATCCTGACATTGCTGGCATGACATCGGTATATAAAGCCCCTCCTGTTCCCATTTCATCACGCGGATCCGACTGCGCATCGGGTTGGATATACCGTCGTGCTTCACCGCACATACCAGTTCGCAGAGCCGACATCCGGTGCATTTTTCATGATCGATCATCAAAACTTTACCTGCGGGTTCCATTCATTGTCTCCTTTCAAAATTTGATGCGTCCATCAAATTAGAGCATGTTATTACAGCAGATGTGAGGGTTCTTTTTCAAGGGTCAGTCGTTTCAGGGTCTCGGCTTTGGGTCTGCCGTTTTTAGTCAACCCCTTAAATGTGTAAAACTCATCGATCATTTTATCGAATTTTTTTCGATCAATGGACATGCCGATGACATCGGGTGCGCCGCGTCGACAGGGTTCGTCAAAATATCGATGATTTAGCATATCGCCTTTTCTTAAATCGTACCGGGTCAATCCTTCCCTGAGATTGAACATGCGTTCGATCATGTTGCCCCGTTCCGCTATGGTCCAGATCTCTTTCGGAGTTAATTCAAGACCGGTGTTATAGTAGATCACTTTAGGCCAGTCTTCGAAATTAGGCAATGTCGCACCCAGAAACAATGTATGGTATTTACAGATGCCGAGGCAATCAACGGCCATATAACAATTTTCCTGCCAGTAGACCATCCACGCTTTCCCATCATAGGAGGTATGTTTGCTGCTCAAGGGGCCGTCATAGGAAATGGGGCTGCTGTAGATCTTTCTCAACACCTCTTCCGGAAGGTGATAAAGATCGATGGCCGGCCGGCTCCTTAGATGATCGCTTCCCCGTGATGCGGTGGCGATGTTAAGCGCCAGTGCCGGTGTGGCCCGTTCATCCGAATGAAGATTGTTCATGCCTTTCACCTGAATCAGGTAGTCAAAAGCGTTTTTACCAATTTTTTCAGCAGCCGGGATTCCCCCGTCTGCGAGGGTGTCTCCCAGCCATCCTTTTCGGTAACAAATGCGTTCGACCATTTCCAAGAGCGCCTTGTCATTGCCAAAACGCAGATCGAGACCATCGGTTTCCTTGCCGGTCAGAATGCCTTCCTCATAAAGCTCCATGGCCCAAGAAATGATGCTGCCGGTTTCCAGGTTGTCCATGCCGAACTGATCGACCAAATGGTTTCCGACCAACACTGTTTCGGCGCTGGTGCAGCCCGGTTCAGAGGCAAAGGCCCCTTGAGACGTGTATTCCGGGCCTTCATCGTATTTTCCGGCATAGGGGCCGGATGGGATTTTGTACTGAGCGCGACAGTGTATCTGACAACCAAAACATCCGGTCATATGATAGGGGCCGATCGTCTCGGTAGCGATTTCATCGAATCGTTCAGGTTCCACATCGTCAGCATATTCGAGCTGGTTATATTGGAAGTTTCGTGTCCTCACACCGCCCCAACAGTTGGTGGCGCCCCAAATAAAAGGAGTTCCCAGTATTCCCTGGATCTGATTGACCTTTGCGCTGGTAATTTGATCGATAAAACGTTTGTTATATTCTAAAGCCTCCTGAGGATGGGCGAGGTGAATGTCCATGGTTCCACGCGCAGCCACCGCTTTGAGATTCTTTGATCCCATAACGCAGCCCATCCCGGTTCTGCCACCGGAATTTTTGATACCGGTCATGACATTGGCGAATCGAACGAGATTTTCTCCGGCCGGGCCGATCACACAGCTCTTTACTTCATCGTCACCAAGTTCTTCACGAATAGACCACTGGGTATCGGTAGTGGTTTTTCCCCATAGATTTGTGGCATCTCTGATTTCGATTTCTCCATTTTGAACAAAAAGATAGACCGGCTTTTTCGCCTTGCCCTTGATGACCAGATGATGGAAACCGGCCCAGGCGAGCTCGGGCGCGAAAAATCCACCCATGTTTGTGCTGCCAAGCAACCCCGTCAAAGGCGACTTGGCCATGACATGGGTTCGGGCAGTTGCCGATGCACATGTGGCGGTAAGGATACCGCCGCTGATGATGAGCGTATTTTCAGGGCCGATTGGATCAATCCCTTTTTTTGTGTGATTAAACAGAAGATACGCGTCAAGACCCCTGCCACCCAAGTATTTTTTACGCACTTCCATCGGAATCGGCTTAATCTCAATTTCGTTTGTACTTAAGTTGATAAATGCGATTTTTCTGTCCAGTGCCATCTTAATTACTCCCTTTTTTGACCGCTTCTTTTTCTGCAAACTTTTTTTGGGCAATATCCCGGTTGACATCCCATACCGGCCCCCGGATCCTCGGTAATGTCGGTTTCACCCAGAACAGGCGGTACTCCATTCCACAGGTGGGGCACTTGACATGTTCGATCCCGGGGTCAGGTTGAATTCTTCCCATACAACTGGGGTTGTGACACCTGACTTTGCCAAAGGTCCTTGTTTTACGCAAGCTTTCAGCCGCGGACTGCTTTTGTCGGTCGATTGGCATTGTTTTCTCCTTTCTATGAAATAAAGAATGATTCAGTTCATTATAATGAACTTATTAACTACTGAAATCTACCATAATGAGTTTCTTTGTCAAGAGAAAAATATCCCTCTATTGCTTATTTTTTGTTTATAAAAAGAATATTCTTGACAGTGAACAGATCTGAATAGTAAAATAAATATTACTAAAAATTCATTATGGTGAACAATGAGTGAACAATACCAAGCACCGACTGTCGAAAAAACATTCCAAATATTGCGACTGATTTCTGAAGGGGATCAGGGAGCCAGGATCAGTGATCTTTCAAAAGAGCTCAAGATCAGCAAAAGCACTGTGCATGGCATTGCCTCAGCCCTCGAGAGGCTCGGAGCCGTTATCCGGGATCCGTCAACCAAGCGATATGTCCTTGGCGTTACGCTGTTTGAACTGGGTAAATCGGCATTTTCACGCATTGACCTAAAAGATACAGCACGTCCGATCATGGAAAACTTGATGGAACAGGCCCACGAATCGGTTTTTCTGGGGGTGAGGAACGGGGAAAACGTCACCATCATCGACATCGTAGAATCACGTCAGGATCTGAAGATTACAGCGCCCATCGGTACCCGCATTCCTCTTTTTGCCGGTGCAGTGGGAAAGGTGTTTATGGCTTCCATCCCGGAACAAGAAGCAAAAGACCTGGTTCGCAGGATGGGCCTCCACCGATTCACTGAAAATACAATTATCGATTTCCACGAATTTTTTAATGCGGTTCGAGGTGCGAGACAAAATGGTTTTGCGATCGATGACGAGGAATATATCAGTGGCGTGCGTGCGGTTGCTTCTGCCATTAAAGGGGAAGGACAATTCACCTCGGCGATCTGGGTTGTCGGTTTCAAACCGATAATGAGCGGCAAAAAAATGGCAGACCTTGCCAAAGAGACGCGCCGGGCAGCTGAGATGATCAGCCGTAAAATCAATGAGCAGTCAGTAACCAACAATAGGGTAAAATGACAGCAACTTTGTGGTAACACGGTATTGCCATGGCACTAAACCGAAAACTCGCTTACATTGATCTGGGGCAAAAAAAAGCGATTGTCAAGGAAATCCCCTATGAGTGGCGGCGAAAATTTTTAGGTGGGAGGGGAATAAGCGCTTACCTCCTTTTCCGACACCTGCCCAAGGGATCGGATCCTTTGGGTCCGGACAATGTGGTCATCATCAGCGCCGGCGTGTTGGGCGGCACTGGGTTCGGACCTTTCGAATGTACTGGGATCACATCAAAATCCCCGCTGACCGGGCTCAGCACCTTCTCCCCGGTAGCCGGACATTTTGCCGGAGAGATGCGATGGGCCGGTTTCGACCACCTGGTCATCATCGGGAAATCGCAACGTCCGGTTTACCTATATATTCATGACGAAAAAATCGAGTTCAAAACCGCAGAAAACCTAAAAGGAAAAACCATATCCGAAACCCTGGGCAATGTTCGAAAAGAGCTATTGGATGAAGACGTCCGAGCGCTAGTGGTTGGGCCGGCTGGTGAAAACCGAGTCTGTTTCGCCGATGTGAGCACCGATTGCGGTCAGCGTGCCGGGCGGACCGGCATGGGAGCTGTTTTGGGGTCCAAAAACATCAAGGCGGTTGTATGCCGTGGTGCCCGGGATGTTTTGGTCAAACGCCCCATAGATCTGTTGGCCTATCAAAAAGAAATTTTTGATCGACTGTTTTCAATCATCCGCCTTTCCCATGCGCCGAGCACCTTCGAAAAGAATGAGGTATCGATACAGGATATGACAATAAACAGTTTTCAGGGAACAGACCGGGACTCTGAAATGGCCCTCCGACACCTCATTGCAGAATCCGGTTTGGATCTTTTTTCTACTCGGTGTATCCTCGAATGGGTACTCAGGTTATTTCAAGCGGGAATCATCACTCAAAAAGAGATTCGCGGTATACCTCTTTCCAGAAACAACATTGCGACTCATATGGAAGTAGTCAATCGAATCGCTGCCAACAAAGGGATCGGCACAACCCTGTCCCTGGGACCCTTTAGGGCAGCCAAAAAACTGGGTAAAGAAAGTCTGTCCTCCTTTCCGTCGGTAATAGAATTGATTCAAATGCATACCGAAGCGGTTACCGGCCCTATGGCCCTGGCTCAAAGAGATATCTATTTCCCTAAGGTAAATAATAATGCACACAAAAAATCTTATCCGATTAAAACGACCGGAACGCGTGTTACTGATCGATGGAAAAGCGGATCGATCGATCGCCGGGCAATGGGCAAAATGCCTGGGTGGGAGGTCAATGAGATGGTCGCCAATTGTCTTGGTTTTAACGGGTTTCATATCCCTGAAGACATATTGGATATGCCTTTGTTTTCGGTGTATGAGAAACTGCTTGATCTGGTTACCGGTCTGAGGGTGAAAAAGAATGACCTTGCCGAGATTGCCCACCGCTGTTATGCCACAGAGCGCCTGTTAAACCTCAGGGAATCATCGATCCATGGACGGCCGGCATCGATAACGGAAGCTTTCGATGTTCCCGTTGGGCTCCGAATGACAAAACCATGCTGGGATGAATTGGAATTGAAAACGTTTCAACGCCTGGTAAGTCGGTATTACAGGAGCAAAGGGTGGGATAGAAAATCGATGGTGAAATTGAGATTCTTTAAAAACTTAGGAATCGACGACCTATGGGTTTTGGTAAAGTAAAAATGAAATCGTCCGTATCCGACAAACAGCTTGTGGTGGATCCGAAAAAATGCACGGGCTGCCGGCAGTGTGAAATCGTCTGCTCCATCAGCCAATGCGGCGTCAGCAATCCGACAAAATCAAGGATCCGCATTATCCATTGGAGAAACGAGGGCATGTTTATTCCTATAAGCTGCCAGCAATGCGAAGATGCACCGTGCATGACCGCCTGCCCCTGTGAAGCTATCCAACGGGACGCTGGGTTGGATCGTGTCGTGGTCGATTACGATCGGTGCATCAGTTGCAAAATCTGTGTGACGGCCTGCCCCTTCGGGGCCATGGGATTCGATCCCCAGGATCAAAAGGTTTTTAAATGCAATTTGTGCGATGGAGACCCTCAATGTGTAAGATTCTGCTATCCACAATCCATCGATTTTACGGATCCGGGTAGGCTTCAATACCCTCGAATCCGCAATACGGCATTGAAATATGCCGGTTTCGGGAGAAAAGCGCATGTCGTATTTTCGGGTAAATGAAAAATGCAATGGTTGTTTGGCCTGTGTGCAGAACTGTCCCGCTGATGCCCTCGATTCAACGGATGTTGGTGACCGGCGAACCTTGCGCCACAACATGGCCCGATGTGCCCGGTGTGGAAACTGCTGGCGTGTATGTCCTGAGGATGCGATTGAATTTCAGCATCTGCTGGAAAATAAATGGGATGAAATCGCTTCGTTGACCCTCGCCCACTGTAGCGTATGTGGAGAAATCCTTTATACGACCCGCTTCGGTGAAACAGTGTCAGGCAAACTCGACAGGACAATCAAACCGCTATGCCCTCGCCACAGTGAATCGATCGCCTCGCTGGCACGGGCCCATTTCTTTCCCGGCGGGAAAAGGCCAAAAGAGGTTCAAAGATGATTGTCGGCGATTTGAAACCCCTGGATGAGATTGTTTCAACGATATTCAATTATAAGCGGGTTCTCGTTCTCGGGTGTGGAAGCTGTGTCACCGTATGCCTTTCCGGCGGAGAGCGCGAAGCCCGGCAGTTGGCCAGGGAGCTGTCACATCCCCGACATTACGAAGACCCGCCGCCGGAGTTCACGGTCGGGTCCATTTTACGCCAGTGCGAGCAGGACCTGATTATCGCCTATCAGGAGATTCCGCCTGAAACAGATGCTGTTCTGTCTTTGGCCTGCGGTGCCGGTGTGCAAACTATGGCAGACGCATTTGCACCGCTGCCGATTTTTCCAGCACTAAACACCACTTTTCTCGGCGCCTCACTCAAACCTGGAATCTGGAGTGAGATGTGCAATGGGTGCGGTGACTGTCGGCTGTCATATACAGGGGGGATTTGCCCAGTTGCCCGTTGTGCCAAAAGCCTTTTTAATGGTCCCTGCGGTGGATCCCAAAACGGACAATGTGAAGTTGACCCTGAAATTCCATGCGCTTGGGCCCTGATCTTTTACAGACTTAAAAAACAGAATCATCTCCATTTGTTAGAAGAGGTCAAAACACCACCGGACTGGCGCCCAGCCGGCGGTAGAGGTCCCCGAACCAGAATGCGTACAGGCGTCGGATAAAATCCAGCATTTTTATTGTTGCTTTAGAAATAAGTAAACCTTATTTATGCTCTTTACTTTTTATCCAGAACATAGGAGGGAAAATGACGACTTCGAAAAAAAAACTGGATGAAACATCCCATCTTATTTTGCACCTCACCCATCGAGATGCGATCAAAAAGGGAATTACCGTGGTAAGTAAAGGCGAAGGGATCTATGTCTATGACGCCGAAGGCAAGGAGTATATCGATCTTACAGCCGGGGTGACACGCCCGGTTCACCTGGGCTATGGGAACAAAGAATTGGCAAAAGCCATTTATGACCAGATATGCCAAATGTCCTACTTTACCCCCATGATGTTCGCCAATGCACCTGCAGTCGAACTGGCTGAGGTTCTTTCAAAAACGGTGCCCGGTCCCATCAACCGGTTTGCTTTCGAGTGTGATGGCTCCGAGGCGGTAGAAACCGCCATGAAACTCGCCAAACACTATCACTATTCTAAAGGAGAGAAGGAACGGTTCAAAGTTATTTCTCGAAAGGGCGCCTACCATGGTGTCAATGGCGTTGGCCTGAGAGCGCTGGGGAGTATTATACCGATGCGGCATATGATGGAGCCCCTCGCCCCAGGAAGTATTTTTGTTGAATCGCCCTATTGCTATCGTTGTTCCTTAGGTTTGACTTACCCTGATTGCGATATGGCATGTGCCCGAAATATTGAACAGGTTATTGAATTCGAGGGCCCCGGACTGATTTCCGCATTTATCGGCGAACCGATTCAGCAGGGGTTTGGCGCTTTGGCGCCGCCAGAGGAATACTGGCCGATTGTAAGAAAAATTTGTGATCGATACGGCATCCTATTGATTATCGATGAGGTCATTTGTGGATTCGGTAGAACAGGAAAGATGTTTGGGTTTGAACATTTTAACGTTCAACCGGACCTCATCACAATGGCCAAGGGGATTACCAGTGGTTATGTCCCGCTCGGTGCAGTGGGATGCACAGACGAAGTGATGGAACCGATAGCAATTTTTAACCATCTTCACACCTACGGAAATCATCCGGTTTCCTGTGCGGCTGGATTGAAGACCATCGAGATTTTAAAAAGAGAGAAACTGATAGACAACTCGGCTGATCTGGGAAAATATTTTTTAGAAGGGTTGCAAGCCCTGACAGACCATCCCACCGTTGGTGAGGTCAGGGGGACCGGGTTGTGGACCGCCATCGATTTTACGGTTGAGAAAAAGACCCGTACACCGATGCCGACAGAGCACCTGATAAATATGATTGAACGCGCCAATCAAAAGGGACTGATTATCAAGCTGGCTCCGATACGCCAGGCCATTGAATTCGCGCCGCCATTAACGATTCAAAAGGAAAAAATTGATGCTGCCCTAAAGATTATCGACGAATGTATTACCGATGAGGAACAGGCCATGGGGCTATAAAGACAGATGTTTATTGAAGTCGTATTCTTGAAAGCCGGGCCATGGATGAAGTATAGAATTCTTACAAGGTAAAAGGAGGGTAAACATGAAAAACAGAACTGAAACGCTGACGCAGCAGCGCAAACAACACGTACCCCAGGCGCCCTATAATATTACCCCCGCATTTATTCGAGAGGCTTCCGGGGCGATGATGATCGATGTGGATGGTCGCGAACTGATCGATTTTGCGGGCGGTATCGGAGTGAACAATGTCGGACATTGTCATCCGAAAGTGGTGGCAGCGATACAGGATCAGGCTGAAAAATGTATCCACACCTGTTTTCATGTCGCCATGTACGAGCCCTACATTGAATTAGCAACCAAACTCAATGAACTCGCTCCGGGCAACTTTCCTAAAATGACCATGTTTGCAAACAGTGGAGCGGAAGCAGTGGAAAATGCAATCAAGATCGCGCGTTACGTAAAAAAAAGACCGGCCGTCATATGCTTTGAGAACGCCTACCATGGCCGTACCATGTTTACCCTCGGTCTCACCAGCAAAATCAAGCCTTACAAATTCGGATTCGGACCCTTTCCCTCTGAAATATATCGCACCCATTATGCATATTGTTACCGCTGTTCTTTCGGTTTGACGTATCCCTCATGCGATATTGCCTGTGTCGATTATCTGGAAGAATTTTTTACCTCCCATGTTGCACCGGAATCTACGGCAGCGGTTATTGCAGAGCCGATTCAGGGAGAAGGTGGTTTTATTACTCCTCCTCCCGAGTATTTCCCGAAACTGCAGAAAATTACTCAAAAATACGATATCGCTCTCATTATTGATGAAGTACAGACAGGGGTGGGGCGAACTGGAAAATTTTTTGCCATCGAACATTGGGGTATTGAACCGGATCTGATTACATCGGCTAAAAGTTTAGCCGGCGGAATGCCTTTGAGCGCCGTCATCGGGCGCGAAGAAATGCTCAACAAAATTCATGTGGGCGGATTGGGGGGCACATTTAGTGGAAATCCTATTTCCTGTCGGGCCGGGCTGGCTGTTCTCGACATTTTGCTCGAAGACGGCCTGCTTGAAAAGGGGAAAAACCTTGGGGAGAAAATCCTACTCCGATTTAAGGAATTTCAGGAGAAATACGAGATCGTTGGGGATGTACGTGGAAAGGGGCCGATGTTGGCAATCGAACTCGTGAGGGATCGGGAAACCAAAGAACCTGCAAAGGATGAAGCCGATAAATTGATAAGGCTTTGTTATGATAAAGGCCTGGTTTTGCTTTCATGTGGAACTTTCGGCAATGTAATCCGCACGTTAATGCCTCTGGTGATCACCGACGAACAGCTGGAACAGGGTTTGGCCATCTTGGAAGAGTGTTTACATGAAGTAGATTACGGATAGCACAAAAAATGATTTTTTTTCAAACCTGGCGAGGGCCTGTGGACCGTGAAAATTGATACCGGAAAATCGAAAGTGTTGGATGCCTCCAAAGCGTATAATGGTGAGCCGGGTATTTTGAATTCCAAGCTTTGCGCAAATGGTCAAAACCATTATGGCCGAAACTCTTTTTCCAGCCGTTTCAGCAGCATGCCATAAGCTTTCTGACCTCTTTCATAACCGGAAAGCCGAAAAAATTCGTTGGGAGAATGTGGGCATTCATCCCGAAGACCAAAAGCAAAAATCACTGTATAGACCCCTAGGAGCTGAAAAAACAGTGCATTTACCGGAATCGTTCCGCCCATGCGAATATAATAAGGTTCTTTTCCATAAAGATCCTGGAGAACCGATGCGCTGATCCGGATACCGGGATCTGTCGCTGGAACCAAATATGGAATTGCCCTGCTCTCAGGTTTGATGACCGTCACTTTGGCACCTGGCGGGGTTACTTTTTTGATATGTGTCTCGAGTTGATCGGCAATTTTGATCGGATCCTGATCGGCTACCAATCGACAGGAAATCTTGGCGTTGGCTCTACTAGGCAAAACTGTTTTTAAACCTTCTCCCTGAAATCCGCCGTATATGCCATTAATTTCAAGGGTTGGCCTGGCCCAGGCCCGCTCATGGCTTGTGAACCCCGGTTCGCCAAAAAGAGAGATTGAACCGGTTTCATCAAGATATTTTGCTTCGTCAAAAGGTACCCGGTTCAACTGGGTTCTCTCTTCATCGCTCAGTGGCCGAACATCATCGTAGAACCCATCTACGGTGACCCTTCCCTCCTGGTCATGCATCGATGTTAAGATTTGGGTCAATGCATGGATCGGATTGACGATGGTACCACCGTATGTTCCTGAATGCAGATCATGATCAGGCCCCCAGACTTCGATAAGCACCGGTGACAAGCCCCGCGTACCCAATATGGCCGCCGGCTGATCCTCGCCCCACTGGCCTCCGTCGGCACTCAAGATCAGATCACAGGCCAATAAATCCTTTTTAGCCGCAATGAAATCCGGCAACTGTGGGCTTCCGATCTCTTCCTGGCCCTCAAAGAGAAATTTAAGATTGACCGGCAACGTCTCTTCTGCTTTGAGCAATGCCTCGGTAACAATGATCGGGATAAATAGATTTCCCTTGTCATCCGTGGCGCCTCGTGCATAGATGCGACCATCCTTTATGGTAGGCTCAAAAGGCGGGTTGTCCCAGAGTTCCAAAGGATCGACCGGCTGGGTATCGAAATGACCGTAGATCAATACGGTCGGTTTGTCCGGTGCATGAAGCCAGTCACCGTAGACCACCGGGTGTCCCCCTGTAGGTATAATCCGGACAGATTCAATACCAGCCGATTTCATCCGGGTCTCAACCCACTCAGCCGCCTCCTGTACATCGGTCGCATGGTCCGGAAGGCTGGATATACTGGGGATACGCAAAAATTCCATTAATTCGTTGATAAATCGGTCTTTGTGATCATTGAGATAGGTTTCCCATGCGGCCATAAAACAGTCTCCTATTTAAGTTAAGATTGAAAAAAAATGCTTTCAAATCGGCGAGTATCCCTCATGGGCGGCAGAGACGATCGCCTTGAGATTTTTCAGCGGTGTAGACAAAGGTATCGCACATTCTGGGGCAATAATATTCACCCCTGCCTCGATGGCATATCGGGTCTGCTGATAGACTTCTTCCTCGGTTCCCTGGTAGAGTGTTTGGGGATTGTTAATATTCCCCACCAAAGAGATTTGACGGCCAACCTTTTCAACGGCCATCCGGGCATCTATTTGCCATTCAAAGTGGTATGCATCAAAACCCGCCTGGGCGAATAACGCTAACCGATCGCTGCAGTTTCCACACACATGCAGAATCAGCGGTCCACTGACTTCCGCCGTAATTTCCTTGTGAACCGGCAATAGAATCTCCTCATAGTGATATGGACCGACCAAACTTCCGGTCACATGATCAGCAACAACCACTATGTCAGCGCCGGCTCTGAATTGGGCTTTGGCGTAGTTGATGGTAACGGGCATTAACTGCCGGATCATTTTAACCACTTTTTTCTTTTCACCCAGTCCGATTTGAAGCAGAAAATTTTGTGTACCTGCCATGTGGTACGAAAGGGTCCATGGTCCCATCACTTTGCCTATGATAGCCACCTCTCCCCCTTTCCAGCGCCTCAAAATGGAGAGCGCATCCAGAACGACACGCATGGAGGCTTTTTCAAGGAGATTCTCGGGGATCTCAATGTCGGAAAAATCCGCATACGGGAAGGTTTTGTTATCCGGCATCCGATCCCTGTCGCCCCAATCGACCTCACATCCGAGGGCTGCCGCCTCCTGATCCACACTGTATTCCGGCATAACAGTATCGAAACCCGCGATTTCATTTCCCGCCATGGCCAGATCCGCCATGGCTTGTGCATCCAGATGGGCTTCGGGAAAGGAGATACCACAGGCATCCATGAGATCATGACAGACAATCGAGGTCGGGTTCCCCACAGGAGGGTGTTTGCCTTTTCTGCCGTTGTACAGGGCCGACATGACCAAGTTGTATGATGTTGATTTCATAGGGACATACCGATAAGTCAATCTGAAAGCTCTTTTAGCGATTTATCTGTTTTCTGTATAAAATGATCCCGGGTGTCCAATGTCTTTGCTTTTTTAAATGAAGGCAGAGTTATGAATCCGTAATAATCGGCGATAAATGCCAAAACAAAGATAAAAAACAAAATCATGAATAGTTTTCTAATCATTTTAGCCTCCTACCGAGCCGTACCCTAACCGATTGTGAACGGAATGAAAGCAATTTTATCGGTTTTATCTGTTAGCCCTGCAGATTCGGGTCTGTTTTCATACCTCTTTGATAAATGAGAATAAGATTTGATGGTTTAGCAAAAAATCCGGTTGTTAACGGTTGTTAAAAAGTATATGAATTTTTTTTGAATGTCTAATGAAAAAATAGAAAGGTTCGGTTTTTGAAAAAACCGGGGTTGGAGATACGACAATCGACTCCTAATGGGGTGGTTCGATCAGAACCACCCCGGAATCGGAGATGAGAGTTGAAATAAAAACGATTAATGGATCGTGATCTTCTTTGTTTTTTGTTCCTCTGGTTTTGGAATAAAGATTTTCAGAACGCCGTCTTTGAAATCAGCCTTGACTTTGTCAGGATTGACTTCAACCGGTAAAACAAAGACCCTCTCGAACTTCCCGAAAGACCTTTCCCGCCGATAATAGGTCTCGTCTTTTGTTTCGCTTTCAGATAGGCGCTCACCTTTCAACGTGACAACCTTCCCCTTTATATCGATCAGAATATCCTTTTTACCTACACCTGGTAGCTCGGCATTGATTACAATGATGTCCTCATTGTCATAAATATCCACAACCGGATTCCAATTCCCCATCGACAACTCTTCACCATTTTCTGTGGTCGGACAAAAAAAGTCATCAAACATGTGGCCAAAACGATTGTGAAAATTGAACAAATCTCTCTGTGGGGTCCATTTTATAAGTTCCATAATAACGCCTCCTATGTTATTTTTTTTTAAAAAAGGTTAATAAAACAATTTTTCTCTTGCAAAAATAATAAGAATTAATTAGTATTTGTCAATATGATAATTAATAAAAAGATTGCATTATTAATTAAAAGAAATATAATATAGTAATGAATATAAGATATGACATAACCTAATAAACACACCGATCCTCCGAACTGTCGGATCCGGCAAAAGGCAAAGGCGGATCGACGTGAAATAAATGTGCGAGGCTTGTTTGACTTATTTATCGCAATGACTCGCAAACCGTTCATTGCAATCGGGGTAGCGGTTGTTGTGAAAGTGAAAAATGATGATTTGGAGGGAGTTATGGAAAAATATGAAGAAGAGAGTTCAGCTGTGGGCTTTCCTTTACCCGGGGCATCCTCGGCCGATCTGAGAGGTCGGCAATCGGTTAGAGCCACATTCAAACTCTCAGCAAAAACGATCAGCGCCATTACCATCGTGGCAACCCATTTGGGGATTAAGCAAAAATCACTCTTTGATCACCTGGCCGAAGATATTAAGTCTTTGAGTTCGATTGCAAGGCTTATGAATCATTCAGTATTGCAATCAAAAGATCGAATACAAAAAACCTATGTTATTAGCCGGAGATCTCTCTCATTTCTTGATAAAATTTCAAAAGATTTTGATGCTCCTAGAGATGCTTTGGTGGAATATTCCATCCAGAGGCTTATGCCTCTTATTTCCAGCGAGAAAGAAAAACATGAGAAGCGGAAAATAATTTTTGGTGAGTTATTGCATCATTTGAGAGAAGGAAAAAAGATTTTAAGAAAATCTATTCATCTCCTGGGGCAGGAGGATCCGGTTGTTGAACAGGTGGCGGCGGCGATGACCGTTTGTGAAAACACCTGTCGAAATATTGAGTCATTTATTGAAAGAGGAAAAATAATCGAAGAGTTTCTGCCTTAATAAAGGGAACGGTTTTTTATTCCTTTTACTAAATTGAAGGGCCTCTGTGTTAATGTTAATCGGACCGTCAGGGTTATATGATGAGACAATTTCCTTCTAACTTCATCATTTTTTTTGATTATTTTCTGTAAATATAATTTTTTAGTTGAAATTTTTTTATTTATAAATCATTAAGTACCTCTTTAAACCTGAGATGACCGGTTAAACCTTGGGGTTGAAATGGCAAAGTAAAAGGAATCTCCATCCCATTTCGGGGCGAATGTGGGGATTTTCTATCTTTAAACGGCAAAGATGAAAATATATTTGGATTTTTTGTTAGGGGGAACAGAGGATGTTTAAAATTATTATTGGAATGCTGTGTTTGATCCTGGCTGTTTTTCTCGGAACTCCAATGATGGTCTCCGGAGAAGAACCAGAAGACATTATGAGTCTTCCCTTGGGAAAAATTATAATTGAACCACCAGAATCGGTAACGCCTAAGAGACCTCCGTCTTTCCTCACGCATTCCCTACACTTTGGATATAAGTGCTCAGAATGTCATCACACATGGGAATACAATACTCAAATTAAAGCTTGCATGGCATCCGAATGTCACGAACTTACAGTGGCACCGAAAAAATCTAAAAAAGGCGAGGCTGACCCGCCCCCGATGATCATGTATTACATGCGCGCTTATCACAAACAATGTATCATATGCCACCTTGAATTGAAGAGGGATAACCTGGCGCTGGAAATGTCATTTAAAGTATTGAAAGAAAAATTACCGCCGACGGGCCCAACCGGTTGTATTGAATGCCACCCGCCGGAAGAGGAAGAATAAATGCTCTTCCCGCATGCTGCTTAGTTTACTAATTGCATGTCACATTCTGGTAGGGTATTTATTAAATACAGATCTGATGATCGTTATAAATCCCTTTCATTAACCCTCCCCTAAAAGTGTGGTCAAGACCCAGCCACCTTGGAATACCGCTATCGATTAACCGGAGGGATTCTTTTAAAAAAATTTGATCTGATCGTAGTAATACATGAAATCTATTTTCCGGAACATATTGATGACAAAAAGAAAGGCTGAGCCGATTTTTATGGTCTCAGGGTTACCGCGTTGCGGGACATCGATGATGATGCAAATGTTAGAAGCGGGTGGAATGCAGGTGATAACGGATCACATTCGGCAGGCAGACGAGGATAATCCGCACGGGTATTATGAGTTTGAAAAAGTAAAGAAAATAAAAGAAGACTCTTCCTGGCTGGATGGCTGTCACGGCAAAGTTTTTAAAATGGTATCTGCTCTTTTATATTACCTTCCAAATAGCAAAAAATACAAAATTGTTTTTATGAAAAGAAAAATGGATGAAATGCTTGCATCACAGAATACAATGCTCCGGAGACAGGGTCGAAATGATGCGGTTGTCAGCGATGAGGAGATGGCCAAAAAGCTTGATAAGCACCTTTTGAAAGTAGAGACATGGTTGGCGAAACAAAGAAATTTTAAAGCGATATATATCAACTACAACTCGGTTATTGAAAACGCGCTGGAAAACGCAAAAAACGTGGCTTTATTTCTTAACCTTCCGATGGATATTGATAAGATGGTCAAAGTCGTGGAATCGTCGCTATACAGACAAAAGACCGGGAACATATAGGACATTCAATGCGCAATTCAAAGGACTCAATCCTGTCATCATGGATTGGGATGACAACCGCCGCCGTTTTGATCCTTTTAAGCTCGGAGGACATTGCGAATGCCTACATCGGTCCAGGGGCAGGTTTTGCCCTGATCTCTTCTTTTTTTGTAATTTTGATAACCTGCCTGCTCGCATTTCTGACGATTATCACCTGGCCGGTGCGAGCCGGAATCCTCTATTTCAAGTATCGAAAAATTAGAAAAAGAAGCAGGGTTAAAAGGGTGATTGTGGTCGGCCTTGATGGGTTTGATCCTGGTTTGGTACAGCGGTTTATGGATGAAAATAAACTGCCCAACTTTATGGATCTTAAACAGAAAGGGAGTTTCAGACCGCTCCGGACAACCATCCCTTCTATTTCACCTGTTGCCTGGGCCACCTTTTCGACCGGTGTGAACCCCGGCAAACACCGTATATTTGATTTTTACACTAGAGATCCAAAAAATTATATGCCTGTTCTCTCTTCAGCCAAAATATCCTATTCAAAACAGCATCTCAAAGTCGGGCCATTTAGGATCCCACACAGAAAGACAAAGGTGGAATTTTTGCGAAAAAGCCGCTCTTTTTGGAAAATTCTAGGGGAACATGGAATATTTTCATCGATTCTGCGCGTGCCGATTACCTTTCCCCCTGAAAAATTCAACGGTGCATGTCTTTCTGCCATGTGCACACCTGATCTGCTTGGAACTCAAGGGACATTTACCCTTTTTACAACCGAACCTACTGCCGATCTTGAGTCACCAACAAGCGGTACACACGTGTCGCTCCATCTCCAAGACGATCTATTCCAAAGCCGGATACTCGGGCCTGTCTTCAAAAATAATGGTTCAGGAGAGCCGCTGGGGATTCCGATTGAGGGGAAAGTTGATTTACAAAGCAAGACCGTCCGCCTTGCCATTGGGCGTACCCGGTTGCAACTGAAAGAGGGAGACTATTCACCCTGGGTCAGGCTGGAGTTCAAAGCCGGTCTGCGGAAACGGATTTATGGGGTTGTGAGGTTTCTGGTCACGGAAATGGTACCCCACCTCAAAATTTATATGACGCCCATCAATATTGATCCCGAAAAACCGGCACTTCCCATTTCACATCCATTCTATTATTCGATGATCCTGTCCAAACTCTTTGGTCCATTTGCCACACTCGGACTTGCTGAAGATACTTGGGCGCTCAATGCCCGGGTGATTGACGAGGGTGCTTTTTTAGAGCAGGCATATGATATCTATGAAGAAAGAAAGAAACATCTGCTCGATACGCTCCGAAAACGAAAGGACGGTCTCGTGGTTTCTGTTTTTGATACCACAGACCGCATCCAACACATGTTCTTTAGATACCTAACCCCTGACCACCCCTCGAATATTGACAAGGATACAACGGTCCATCAGCATGCCATCGAACAACTTTATCAAAAAATGGATGGACTCATTGGAGAGATTCAGCAGATCATGAACAAAGAAGATCTTTTAATGGTTATCTCTGACCATGGGTTCAAACCGTTCAAATGGGGAGTAAACCTTAACTCGTGGCTCTTCAAAGAGGGATATCTGGTTCTCAAGAACACGGCTGATCCGGGAGGCGAATGGTTTGCCGGTGTCGATTGGACCCGTACCCGCGCTTTTGCTTATGGCCTGACCGGTATCTTTCTCAATGTACGAGGACGGGAAATTCATGGTCAGGTGGAACCCAAAAAAGAAAGGATTGCCCTGCAGAACGAGATCAAAGGTAAACTTGAAAGCTTATGGATTGAAAAAAACAGGCCCCGGCCGGTCAGACGGGTCCTGCTGGCACAAGAGGCCCTCAAGGGTCCTTATACAGCTGAAGCGCCTGATCTTCTGGTTTGCTATGAGGAGGGCTTCCGTACTTCATGGGACTCTGCCATTGGTAAAATCACTGGGGAAATAATGGAAGACAATACCAGAAGCTGGAGTGGCGATCACAGCATTGATCCCGACCTGGTTCCCGGCGTCTTTTTTTCAAACCGAATAATTGATGATCAAACCCCGGCCATTGAAGATATCGCCCCTACCCTTTTAAATCTGTTTGGATTAAGGCCGTATGGATTCCATGATGGCAAGATTCTCAAGTTACTTCAGAATAAGGGTGAACAACTATGAAGAGAAGGGAATTTTTAAAAGCTTCCGCTATCTTCGGTTTGGGGTACAGCTTTCTTCCGATCGGATGCCGGTTTACCACCAAACCAAAAAGTAAAAAAAAGGTCCTGGTTCTCGGTATCGATGGGATGGATATCCACCTGACGAGTCAATATATGCGTCAGGGACTCCTGCCAAATTTTAGCAGGCTCGCTCAAAGAGGGAGTATCCGTTCCGTTGCCACCAGTCTACCTCCCCAAAGCCCTGTAGCGTGGTCGAATTTTACAACCGGTTCACCGCCATCAACACACGGTATCTACGATTTTATCCATCGTGATCCGTTGACCATGATTCCATATCTTTCCACATCCCGTGTCACACCGCCTGATAAAACACTGGACATCGGGAACTGGAAACTGCCGCTTTCCAAAGGCAAAATCGAGAACCTCAGGAAGGGGAAGCCATTTTGGGAATATTTGGCAGAACGGGATGTTCCAACGACCATTTTTAAAATTCCGGCCAACTTTCCCGGCCGAAGTGAAAACGTAAACATGGTCTCGGGCATGGGGACCCCCGATCTCCGTGGCGGGTACGGTAGTTTCACGCTGTTTACAACCGCTCCGCACCTTTTCAAAAGCAACATGACTGGCGGAAAATTGATCCCGGTTTCATTTCACGGGCAACGGCTGAAAACCCGCCTGCCGGGCCCGGTCAACACGCTCAAAAGAAACAGCCCCGAAACAAGCGTAACACTCGAAATATGGCGAGACCGGCAGCATCCCCTGGTGTATATTCGGATCCAAAATCAGAAATTCTTGCTGCAACAAGGAGAATGGACCGGATGGATTCAAATCTCCTTCGACATGCTCGACCCTTTCTATGATGTTGAAGGGATTTGTAAACTCTATGTCAAAAGCGTTCACCCTGATTTCACTCTTTATGTGTCACCAATAAATATCAGCCCGTCAAACTCTGCACTCCCTGTGGTGACGCCGCAAGACTATGGCGAGGAGCTGGTCAAAAATGTCGGTCATTTTTATACACAGGGTTTTCCGGAAGACACAAAGGCACTTTCAGAAGGCGTTTTCTCTGATAAAGAATATTTGGACCTGGGATACCAGATCATAGAGGAAAGGCGGAAGCTTTTGTCATACGAACTAAAACAGTTCGCAAAAGAGGACACCGGGATGCTCTTTTTCTATTTTTCAAGCCTCGACCAGGATACCCACATGTTCTGGCGATCTATCGATCCTGCCCATCCACTTTACAGTGATGAATTACACCGAAAATACGGGGGAACCTTGAAGGAATTATACATCGCCATGGATCAGATCCTGGGCGATGTGTTGCAACAACATGATATCAACGATCCAAATTTTTCCTTAATGGTAATGTCCGACCATGGCTTTGCGCCCTTTCGCCGGCAGGTAAATGTGAATACTTGGTTGTTTAAAAACGAATATCTCGGTTTGATCGATGCTAAAAATATTGAAAACGAGGGATATTTTGAAAATGTCGACTGGACCAAAACAAGTGCATACAACGTGGGGATCAATTCAATCTATTTAAATTTAAAGGGAAGAGAAAAGTATGGCATGGTAGAAACTAACCAGCGGCGGCAATTGCTCGAGAATATCCGCCGCGACCTTTTGAACTTCGTTGATGCCAAAACTGGAACAAGGACAGTCTCCGGCGTGTGGATCGTATCTAAAAAGGAGCAAAAGCAGAACCCCCATGCCCCTGATCTGATCGTAGGGTGGAACGTTGGTTACAGAACTTCATGGAAAAGTATTCTGGGCGGATTCTCCGAAGAAGCGATTACCGATAATCTTGACAAATGGAGCGGCGATCACTGCATAGATCCAAACCTGGTTCCGGCACTTTTGGTCACGAATAAAAAGGTAAGCAGGCAAAACCCCAGCTTAATCGACATTACGGCCACCATTCTCAAAGAGTTCGGCATTTCCCCGGATCATCGGATAGAGGGGAAAACACTATATCAAATTTAAGCAACAGCTAAAGGTGTGAAATGGCAAAAATAAAGATAGACAGGGATTTATATCAAAGAGTGAAGCAGGTCTCCCAAAACGCCGGATACGCTTCGGTGGAGGAATTTGTATCTCATCTTCTTGAAAAAATCGTAGAAGCGCCTGATACATGGGAAAATGATGAGGATGTTGTCAAGAGACTGCAAGGACTCGGATACATATCTTAACCGAAAGTGTTGCGAATCGTTAAACCGCTTGAACAAGAGACGCTGACACATGGAAAATACGGTTATTGCCTTGAATCGCTTTTTCGATCTGATCTGGTTACCGCTTTTGAAAAGCCCATGGTACATTGATTTTATCGGTATCAGCGCTTTAAGTGCCCTCTTATTTTTGGTTATATTTAAAAAATTATCAAACCAGAAGATGATACGGTTTTATAAAAATAAAATTTTAGGCCATATCTTCTCCATCAGATTATATAAGGATCAGCCGATCCTGACACTGAAAATTGTGTTAAGCATATTCGGTTATCAACTGATATATTTCAGATATATTTTAACTCCACTCATTGTGATCTTCCTGCCCGTTATGGTCGTATCCGTCCAACTAAACAATCGATATGGTTATCTGCCCCTCAAAGGAGATGATCATTTCATCATTGAGGCAAAACTGGACGAGACCACGACGACGGATATTGGGAAAAACCTTGAAAGAATTCAGTGGGATACCTCTAGGGGGATATTGATTGAAACACCACCTCTTCGGATGGTGTCCGAGGCAAGTATCATCTGGCGGGCAAAAGTCATCCCTTCTCAAACAGGGCAACAATTTTTTCAGATATCAATCGATGGGACAGCAGAAACGGTTGAGAAAAAAATAATCACTAAGATGAAAAAACAGCGGTTTTCTCTTGAAAAGAGAAAATGGGATTTAAGTGGCCTGTTTATAAACAACGGGGAGGACTTTATTTCAGAAACCTCTCCGTTTAAATCGATCACCGTTTCATATGAACGTGCCAGTTATCCTTTTTTGGTTTGGCATACCGATCCGGTCATATTGTATTTCATTTTAACCCTGGTGTTGGGTTTGGTCTTCAAACCGATGATCCGGGTATCGATTTGAAAACCCTCTGTTTCAGGATACCTCTGCCTTGCGGTCATGGTAATACCCCTCATACCATGAGATAAAACGTTTGATCCCGACCTCAATCGGTGTCCGGGGTCTGAACCCAACATCCTTTATCAGGTCATCAATGTTTGCATAGGTTTTCGGAACATCACCCGGCTGAAGATCAACAAATTCTTTTTCCGCCGATTTACCCAGACTCTTTTCAATTATGTGTATGAAATCAAGGAGTTTTACGGGATTATTGTTCCCAATATTATAGATCTTATAAGGGGCGTACGAGGTCCCGGGATCCGGTCGGTCGCCTGTCCAAGTTGGATCGGGTTCGGGTAATCTCCCCATAACCCGGACCACCCCTTCGACGATATCATCAATATAGGTAAAATCCCGTAGCATTTCACCGTGGTTGAAAACCTTGATCGGGTTTCCCTCAGATATCGCCTTTGTAAAAAGAAAAAGAGCCATATCAGGACGTCCCCAGGGTCCGTATACCGTAAAAAACCTCAAACCGGTACAGGGAAGCTTAAAGAGATGGCTATAGGTATGCGCCATAAGCTCATTGGCTTTTTTTGTTGCAGCATAAAGGGATACCGGGTGGTCGATATTGTGATGAACCGAAAAAGGCATCAGCGTGTTGGCGCCATAAACAGAACTGGAAGACGCAAAAACCAGATGATTCACTCCATGGTGTCTGCAACCTTCAAGAATATGAATAAACCCGACGAGGTTTGAATTGACATATGCCTCAGGGTTCTCCAGGGAGTACCGGACGCCGGCTTGAGCGGCAAGATGGACCACGGTGTCAAACTGAATGCTAGAAAATATTTTTTCTATCTTTTCCTTTTCCGAAAGGTCCACTTGATAAAATGAGAAAGTTTGAAAGGGCGTCAGTCTTGCCAGCCGGGCCTCTTTGAGGGTGACATCGTAGTAAGGGCTCAGGTTATCTATTCCGATTACACGGCACCCATCCTCTAACAGGCGTTTTGAAAGATGAAAGCCGATAAACCCGGCAGCACCTGTTACAAGAATCCTAGTAAATTCATTTTTCATATATGATTCTCCGCACACGATCCGCTATACCATTTTAGGGTGATCTCAAGGCCCTTCTCAAGTGAATAGGCGGGTTTAAACCCAAGTACTGATTTTGCCAGTTCAATGCTTGCTATCGATTCATGAATATCACCGAGTCGCCCAGGCCTATACTCTGGTTCAACATCCACCCCACTCATCTGACAGATCAGCTTCCAAAGCTGGTGGATTTGAATAAAATTTCCGGTCCCAATATTGAATGTTTTTGTTCCCAAACCTTCTGAGTTTGCGGCAAGAAGATTTGCATTGACCACATCTTTGACAAAAACAAAATCTCTGTACTGATTTCCATCCCCATAAATCATCGGGGCTTTTTCTGAAACCGCCTTTGCCATAAAAATTGATATCACACCGGAATATGGTGACGATGGATCCTGTTTTGGCCCAAAAACATTAAAATAGCGAAGACAAACCGTCTCAATCCCATGTAAATCATGATAAAGACGGCAATAGAGCTCTCCAGTGAATTTATGAACTGCATATGGGCTGAGGGGCTCTGGAAACATATTTTCATCCTTT
>DRHF01000276.1 GCA_011049715.1 Desulfobacterales bacterium | reverse complement strand
GTAATTGCAGCAACATCCAAATCCCCGGTATCTTCGGTCCTTGAGATAGGGGGAGTCAGGTGATGCGCCTTGATCTTGTTGAGCAGCGATTTATAGCTGATATCGAGCAGTGCAGCCGCCTTTACCCGGTTCCAGCCGGTCCGCTCCAGGCCGATACGGATCAGCTTTTTTTCTGCACGGGCGCTGAATTCTCCGGTAATACGCTTTAAAGAAATATTGCTCAAATCCCGGGTGTAGTTTTTCACATCCGACAACCCCGCAAGTGAATCGATGTATTCTCTAAAATCAGCCAGATACCAGAGTTTGGGGTCTCTGTTTTTTGGCAATGCGGGGTCGGTCATCCAGTTTTCATCATTGTGCAACAACGCCTGTTTGATTTTGTCTTCCAGCTCAGCGACATTTCCCGGCCAACTGTATTTGACAAAGATGTTTTTCGCATGCTGTGGAACATCAAAATGACTCCTTTCATTTTCCATGCAGAACCGATCGGTAAAATAATCGACCAGGCGCGGTATGTCTCTTTTTCGATCCCGCAGAGGTGGCATGCCGATACTGAACACATTCAACCGGAAATAAAGATCCTTTCGAAACGCACCCGTTTCAACCAGCCGGCCCAAATCCATACAGGTGGATGCCACAATCCGGATATCCATTGGGGTTTTCGTTTGAGATTTGGGATCTGATACGGCGCCTTCTTCCAACATCAGGAAGAGTTCGGTTTGAAGTGAAGGGGGAATTTTCCCGATTTCTTTAAAAAACAGGGTACCGGCATCGGCCCTTTCAAACTGACGCGCATGGGTCTTCAAAACCGTTTCAGAATGTTTGGGCGCATCGTCAAGACCGAGTGAGGTGTCCGCCTCTTCGGAAAGGGCTGCACAGTCGATTTTTACAAAACGATCTTCCTTCAGGTTCGATTGACAATGAATGGCCCTGGCCGCCAACTCCTTTCCGGTGCCTGATTCGCCACTGATGAGAACCGGTTCCGTCGATCGGCTCAGTGCGGCGATCATCTTTTTAATTCTCTTCATCTCAGTGCTGCGGCCGATGATCAGA
This sequence comes from Desulfobacterales bacterium, assembly GCA_011049715.1. Taxonomy (GTDB): domain Bacteria; phylum Desulfobacterota; class Desulfobacteria; order Desulfobacterales; family UBA2156; genus UBA2156. The sequence continues at coordinate 682 of DRHF01000276.1, read as the reverse complement.
GGGATGGCGCGGCCATTCTTCGTCATTGAACTTGTTTCCAGCATGCCCGTAATGATCGGTCTGATTTTAATTTCATCGCCTTTTCCTGATTGAACAAACCGAACATGTTCGAAGTTGTGGGGTGCAACAAATTCATAGACAGCCGGATCTTCCGAAACCACCAGCACCGGAATGGCGCCTTCCTTCACTCTGAGGGCGTGGATCATCCGCAGGGTCTGCCCGGGCAAAAGCGACCCCAAAATCACAAGGTCCGGGTCGAGCGCCTTGATGCTATCCAGGCAACTGGTTTCCTTCTCAAAAAAGAACAGAAGGTATTTGTGCTCGGACAAGATAAGGCGAAAAGAATCCCGGCGTGTCTTGCTGTAGTCGAGGATGACAATTGTCGATTTGGATGCTGAAACCATACCCGATCGGCTTTCTGCGTTCGATTTCTGTAACAGTTGAAACAGTATGTTGTTAGCAAGATATGTGCCACCGGTATGATTTAGATGGCAGATATGAGGTTGTCTTTAATGGGTGGGATTTTATCTGATTAAAATTATTACTAATTTTTAGTGACTGTTTGTACTTTCCAGAACCTTTTTTGTTTTCATCCATCAATTTGTAAGGCCCGTTTGTTTTTTGATTTATTATGTTTTTTGCATAATTTTGCGGCACATTTGTTATAATTAGGCAGTTTTTT
>DRHF01000275.1 GCA_011049715.1 Desulfobacterales bacterium | reverse complement strand
TACTATAATACGCTGTGGAGAGGAGGCAATGAGTACACTGCATTTTATATAACCCAACTGGCCGTCCTTTGTTAATCTTGTTTACTGGCTCAATTTTTAGGGAATCGCAAGTTGGGTTATATAAAATGCAGTGTACTCATTGCCTCCTCTCCACAGCGTATTATAGTACTGAGATGGCCGCTTTATTGGCATGGAACACCCGCCCCGGCGAAGATGCCGCACTGGACCGGGCGGTGGGGGCGGTGGAGAGACGGCGAGAGACTTTTATTGATGAAGCCCTCCATGAAAGAGGTTTAATGAATGAGGCCATCGCAGCCATAAAGGATTTGAAGGGAGAGGCCAGCAAATGAGCACGGAAAAGGAGATTAAAGAAGTTGCAGCTTGGTTGTATGATCAAAATGCACAAGAATTATCCGACGGGACGATAGTTGCTCTTGGACATCCCGATTGTGAAATGGTAGCCCGCTGTATAATAGAATCCGCGGATGCGAAATCGGATTTGCATCGCTCCCAACTAGCAGATAAACACGAAAAAGATTGTCAAGCGATCTGTAAAAATTGCGCAGATTATGAGAGTGGCGTTTTATCCCCCCAGACCGACCCGTTCTACAAAAAAAAGAAGGACGGATGGTATCATGGGTTGAAATACTGTCCGGCCACTCCCATCCGGGCGCTAAGTGACTAACCCCATGGCAGAAAGGGAGAGATGAAAACAGGAACAACATTCAATGAACATGGCACAGTAGTATCATCTCATATCTGTGATACTTGTGGCAATCATTTTACTGTCTGCCCGGATGTAGGAAACAAAGGTTGGGAGAATTGTCTTGGAGAAGATTGTGAGAGTTATGACGAGGGCAGAGATGCAGACAAACTATTCGACTCGGGCTCTTTGTCAATAAAAAGGACCAAGATTGTGAAGATTGAGGCATGACTGACCAATACAAGTGTGAAACTATGCGCCAGGTACACGGTCTATCGTGGAATGGGGAGGGGTGGGAATGAAACGAACTGCACAAGAGATTCGCGCTCATCTCAAGAAACTTGGTTATTTATCTAGGTTAGTATCCGTTAGATGTAAGCCAAGTTATCAAATTATAGTAAAGACAATGTCTCCGAAAATCGACAATGAGAAATTATACCGCGACGTTCTGGAAGTATATCATAGCCGACCTCATTACTGGCTGATCGTGTGGGTAAACAAACATTGTCTCCCAATGCCGCCTATCAAGGAGGAATAATATGGAAACCTGCTTAGAAATTGCCCGCGCCATTATTTTCGTTGGATTGGGGATTGTGCTTTGTCTTGTCGGCATTGCTTTGGCTATTTGGGGGAGTAGGCGGTGACTGACCTCCTCTCCCAATCCCTCGAATACGCGGACTTCATTCGCTCGAAGCCCTGCACTATCTGCGGGAAGCCGTCGGATGCGCATCATATGGTAGCAGTGGGTATGGGGAGCAACCGCAAGAAAGAATCTCTCCGCCATTATTCGTGCGTGAATTTCTGCCGGCTACATCATATCCTGTACCATCAGAAGGGCCGGGAATGGTTTGAGGCGGAGTTCAATATTGAAATTTGGAAGCACATTGCGTCATTGATTCTGGAGTTTATTTCCGGAGCTGAGCAGCCGTGGTTCAGGGATAAAGGATGATGCGCCCGAAAGACAACAAGTTTCACCGGGGGAGCAAATCAGACGGGCAGCATTACTGGCTTACGCCTCCGGGGATGTATGCCAAATTAGATGCGGAATTTCACTTTGATTTTGACCCCTGCCCATACCCTCTGCCAGATGGGTTCGATGGCCTTACCTGCGAATGGGGGCAATCAAATTATGTTAATCCTCCGTTTGGATCCATTATTCACCAAGGCAAGAAAAAAGGTCCGACAGCATGGGTACGCAAAGCCCTTGACGAACATTCAAAAGGGAAAGGCGTCGTGTTGGTTTACCCGATAGACAAGTGGGTGTTAATGCTGCTATCTGCTATAGGCACAGAGGTTAGAAACTTGGGGGATGTGCGTTGGTTATCTACCGAGGACGGGCTGCCTGGCAAAGGAACGGGAAGGCATATTGCCTGCTTTATATTGACCTCCGCAAAACCCCAATACGGAGCAAAGGAGCGAAAATGAAGGACAAAACCTATTGGGCCGTTGTTGATAGCGGCGGGTTTATTCTTTTCGGCAGTGTAAGATTGACGAGATGTGCGGCTATCTCGTCGGTGGTGGCAGAGGCAAATGTCGGTTCTTTGTTTCACAATAGCCGAGTGCCCCACGCCAAGCAATATACCTCGCATTCAATTTGGGAACGCTTTCGGAAAATTGGATACCGCGCGGTAAAACTCCAGATAACCAGCCCCACAGCGGTAGAGATGAACCTTGCACCCTAACTCTCTCACAGCCTACAGGGAGTCCGTAGCGACCCTTTCCCAGAGAAAGCGACTGATATACCACCATCTCTTAGGAGTCGGCCCCAGGACCGCTAGAGAGATTCTAGGGGCATTGTACCCAGATAGCGGGGATCCAAATCTTGTGAGGCCAAGATTGACTGAATTAAAGGACGACGGTTTGATTACCGAATGGCGCACTACAGTTGAAAACGGCCACCAGGTGACGATTTTCAAGGCTCTACAGCCGCCTGGGGAGCAGGAGGGGATGTTTTGAAGATTCTTATTGCTTGTGAATACTCCGGCATAGTCAGAGACGCTTTTATTGCTAGGGGACACGATGCGATGAGTTGTGATCTGTTACCAACGGAATCCCCCGGTCCCCACTATCAAGGTGATGTATTCAATATTATCAATGATGGCTGGGATATGATGATAGGCTTCCCACCTTGCACGTTTATTACATACGCAGGAACAAGGCACTGGGACAATCCTGGTAGATTAGAAAACAGGTTAGAAGCATTACAGTTTTTTGCCCAGTTATGGCTTGCCCCTGTAGATAAAATTTGCTTAGAAAATCCGCGAGGTTGTGCAAGTCCTGTAATAGCCAAATATAGCCAATTAATTAATCCGTATTATTTTGGGGATTCGTTCTCTAAGCCAACCTGTTTGTGGCTTAAAAAATTGCCGTTATTGCAGCACAGTGAAACTGATACCTTATTTGAACAGCGCACACACGTTGATAAAGGTGAGTTTGTTGAATTTGTAACAAATAAAGGCACAATAAAAAAAGAAGCAAAATGGTATAGAGAATTAGGTGGGAACAGTCACGCAAGAAGCAAGACATTCCCTGGTATAGCCGATGCAATGGCGGAGCAATGGGGATAACAGGAGAGTTTATCCCTTACATCATAGGAATAGCCCTATCTAATGCTCAGGATGATTAACTTCCGTCATGGAATCTAGATTAGACATAATGATTTCCTTATTTGCCTCCAATCCGGTGCTATACCTTCCTTGTGTTTGGTCTAGATTCCAACACCGGGGCGGGGGCATTTTTGGTGCACCATGTATCGCATAAAAGATTGGGTAGAAAATTTCGAGACTGCTAAAACAATCGATTACAATCACTGTGCAAGAATAACCTTTCCGAACAAACTTAATGACCCCGGCTACATTAGGCTCGTGAAGGGCAAGAGTGGGGCCGCATACTTCGGTGTATGGATAGCTATATGCGAGTATCACTCTTCCCAATCAAAGCCCAGGGAAGGCTATTTAACGCACAATGGCAAGGACGACGGAATGCCGCTAGACAGTGATGAAATAGCAGAATTAGTCCGGTTGGATCAGAAAATTGTGAGTGACGCAATTTCTAGATTAAATGATCCCAAGATTGGTTGGATTGAAGAAATCCCCGTCGAGGTCGGAGTACGGTCGGACCAAGGGGATATCATCGGCGACAATGATCGCTCTTATACTCCACACCACACCACTCCACACCACTCTAATATGTTGCCGCCAGTAGCGCCAACTTCAAAAAAACAAATTTATCCAGAATCCTTCGAGCGCCTATGGAAGATTCATCCGAAGGGGAATAAGAAACCTGCTTATAGAAAATTTCGGGCTATTAATCCTGGCGATGATTTGCTTACCGAAATGATGACAAACGTTGTGGCTTTCCAGAAAAGCGAACAATGGCGAAATGGTTATGCTCAAGACCTTTCCCGATGGTTAAATGAGGAGGGATGGGCAAATTTCCCGCCTGAGAGCCATCAGGAAACCACTGCTGAGATGGAAAGGAGGTTAAATGCTGAAAACTCCGGGTGAACAGTTAGATGATTTCTACATGAATTATGGATATTCTCCAAGCGGCCCGGAAAGACAGGCAACTCTATATTGGGCTGAAGGAATAAATGATATTCTATCGGAAGTTCTCGACACTAAGGGACACCCCCAGCAATCCAACGGGCAGCGAATACGTCCGAACCTCGCGACTCTAAAAGACATTGCCAGAGAAATAAAATACCTGAGAGGTGACCTTGAAAAACAGGCCGCCATAGGAGACTGTTTTTATTGTGAGGGCGGAAGAGTTTACGATGTAGACAAAAGACTCAATATTTGGTATGCGGTACTCATTGGGAAGTGCGATCATTGCCGCGAAAATCCCGGATTCCCAAACTTAAAAAACGCAGAAGCGAGCGTAGTAACGTCAGCTCGGGAATGGGGATTAACCTGCCTGGAAGCGGTTGACAAGATAGTTCACGACCACAATGTCCTACAGGAAGGGCTTGCTAACATAAAGGGGAAGTGATGAGAGAAAACAGCGATTTTCTAATGATAGCAATGGCAGGTTTTGTGTTTGCAATTTTACTTAATACCTTGACCATCATTTCACTTCTTAAGAAGATATTGGAGGCGTTATGACCCGCACAGAGGAAATACTATATCATCTGCTTATGTCTTTCAGGGCGCAATCTGAAACCGGGCCTTTAACCGATAAACAGATCATGCACATTGTAGAACGGGCTGCAGCAGAGATTAAGGATATCCCGGTGTATAAACCTGGTGAATTGAAGGAGAAATTGAAATGAAGTTAATTGATGGGAAAAAGAGAAATACAGAAGAAGATTTCTGGGGGAAAGTTCTTATCCCTGATGATTCCAATGGTTGTTGGTTATGGCTTGGATATACACTATCGCACGGATATGGGACAATGCGATATGGTGGCAAGAACAGAAGAGCGCACCGACTCGCATATGAATTTACTTATGGGCAGATAAAACAGGCGGCTTTAGTATTGCATTTATGCGCTGTCAAAAATTGCGTAAACCCCCTGCATTTGTATTTAGGAACGCCCCATGATAATGCTCAAGATTCCATAAATGACGGCACAATGGCAAGAGGGATATCGCACGGCTTGACTAAACTTAAAAATAATGAGGTGCGAGAGATAAGATTACTCGCGTCTGGCGGATTAAGCCAAAGGCAAATTGCTAAGAAATTTGGTGTGTCCAAAAGTTCAATTTGTAAAATTGTTCATTATGAAAATTGGGGGCATATTTAATATGGATACAAAAATAATTGATGGCGAGGCATATCTTCGTATCTCAGATCTGCGGGAGAAAGCGATGAAAATGCGCGGGCGTATGATGGCGGCCCTGTCCGTAGAAGATGGCGAAAAGGCCGTTCTTAGGAAAATAGATATTGATACAGCCCTGCAAAACTTCCTCGCCCTCCTGGATGACCATATTGCCGACGTTGGCAAAAAGGTGAAGATGTACAAGAGGGAAACTCGATACTTTGATTCGGCTGGCAATTATCTCTATAACGAGTTCAAGGATTCCCCCGATACCCGCAAGGGAGAACAGAGACAAGAGACTGAGGAGGTAAAACGGTTGGTCACTTGGCCTATGGAATTTTCTGGCTGGATTTTTCGTATCGGCGATGATTTTATTAAGGACCGTCGCATAAAGGAGCGCCGTGTCCCAAAGCTAATTGACGGTGGGGCAGCTACGCCCCCGATGCGTTATACTTAATCGTGAAAATAACTGACCCGGTATCACCCAAATGGTTTGATTTCTGTCAGAGGACGGTAGACGCAATTAACCGGGATCCCCATAGAGATGCCCATATCAGATGGGATGAAAAGGAAAATGAAATCTGGGTAGAAGATTCAAGCCCGCCTAAATTTCTGGAGGAATCGAAGATAAGACGCTCAATCAGGCGATTTCATGGAAAATATGCCCGTGAGTGTTGATTAAACGGCATTTTCCCTAGTAAATTCCCGAAAAGGAGCCATTATGGACTTTCTCTTCGAATGGTTTAATTTCAGCAATCTTCTATATTTCATCATTTTAACCCTTGGGGTAGTATTCACCCTGGTCACCGCCAAGTATCGAAATGTAGTCGCACAGCTCAAGGAGCTTTTCATTGTTGTTCGCCACGCCCGAGAAGATGGGGAGGTCACAGAAGAGGAAAAAGAACAAATCCTCAAGGAAGTATTCGACGTACTCAAGGCGATTCTCGGAGTAGTCTGGAGGCCGTTTAGGAAATGAGAGAATGCGGCATAGTGGGATGCAGGAAAAAACACTTAGCGAAGGGGTTTTGTAAATTGCATTATCAAAGGCAATATCTTAATCTTCCCATTGAGGGGGATTTAGGAAAAGCGACTAAAGAATTATCTGGCGCAAGAATGGCCGGATTTATGCAAATGTCTGATGAAATGAAAGATATTTATGGCATCGTTGATAAGTTTCAACCAGGCGATGAGTCTACTTTCTAATGCTTAACTCCTGGTGCAAACTCCTTTGCTCATTGGGTAGGCATAAGTGGATAATTCATACGATGGAAACTAGGAGCATCTCGGGTGACTTCCCTATCTGGACAATGATTAAAGCAAAAGCAACCATCATCGCTTGTCAGCATTGCTATAAGATGTTCGGAGGGCAAGAATGATTGCTATGTTAAAACAATTGTGGGATAGTCGGCGATTTTGGTTTATGGTGATATTTGTAGAATTAATTATTTTAAGTATAATAGCACCTAAAGCAATAGCAGCGATACGCATTGCAATGGGGGCGGGATGAGCGAATATAGACCAGGGACTTGCGAGATTTGCGGGACAGTAACGAAACATTTGTCAATAACTATTCCCATTATCCAAAGCGATAGGCCTGTTTTGTCGGACCGTTCGGATACTATAGTCATGCCAAACGAACGCGAACCCCGTAAACTATGCGAACAATGCCATCGTCAAGAGAACCCGAGCACCAGTCTTTATATGACGCAATCTGACCCATTATTTTGGGGTTGGTAAGATATTCAATGGAGGGGAATAATGTATTACTACGTTGATCACATAAGGGGGGCAGATTCCAACGACGGGACAGAGGAAACTCCCTTTGCTACTATTGCCAAAGCGCTATCTATGGCGGAACTAGCAAGGGTCTGTGTGGCTAAGGGCAATTATGTAGAATATTATTGCGATAGCCCAAGAGAAGAGTGCCGCAGATGTTACAAAAGATATGAATGCAAAGTAGTGACAAAAGGCTTTGGCCCAATGTACGAGGCTAGAGGCAATGGCTAAGAAGGTCCCAGAAAAAAAGATTGATGAACAGCCCACAGTGCAGGATTCAAGCAGGAATGAGGACGGAACCTTCGCTAAAGGCCATTCTGGGAACCCTGGAGGGGCCGTCAAGCGCGATTGGACATGGGCAAGCCTCATCATAGAAGCTGCGGAGAAAGAAGCCGCTAACGGCGATCCTAAGAAGAAAATCATCGCTGAGAAGTTAGTGGCTATGGCGGTTAAGGGAGACGCCAGGGCTATCGATATGATGATGGACAGGACGGACGGCAAACCGCACCAGACCATCGCACAGACAACGGAAACCAAAGCGGAAGTGAGGGTGATTGAATGAGAAGGATACTTTGTTTATTTTTAGGTCATGGCTGGAAAAGAAACCAGCACGGATTCGGATTTAAATGGTCGGCAGACAGAAATGCCGCTACTTGCCGTTACTGTGGGAAATTGGTTTTCGATAAAGGGGTGATTGTATGAGAGTAGAAATCGATATGGGCTGGATTTCAACGAGCGGTATTCATTTCCCAGTACGGTGTGAGATTGTTACTGACGATGAAGGTGAAACGTTCTATTGTCAGACCCATCAACAAGCAACGGGATATGAGGAAGAATGCCCGACGCTATCTATTGTTGAAGATGTTTTGACAACTGGTGGCTAACCCTTCTTTCCATAAATGCCAATCCTGACTGTAGCAATCTTACATTGAAAGGGATATGATGAAAGAATTAGTGAAAGGAATCCTTGATAATCCTGGAATGACATTTCAATTGGGGTTCATGATAGGAGCCGTTACCATCGGGCTATTTATAGCTTGGTTGCTTATTGCAGTTGCTCCTCCATGCACATAGAAATCCGTAAATCTTCTATGCTCCCGGCGCAACGTGCCTGGTGGGACTTGCCGAACTTCATCAAGGCTATGGTGGGGGGCTATGGGTCGGGCAAGACCTACATCGGGGCTTTGCGGGCGATTTATCTTTCCTATGTCAACGCTCCTTATCCGGGGATGTACGTTTCCCCCACCTATCCGATGGCCAAGAAAACGATCATCATTGCGTTAAAGGATATGCTCGATAAGGCTCAGATCGATTATGTCTATAACAAAATGGAGCATCAATTCGTAATCACGGAATGGAATGGAAATATCTGGATTGGATCCGGAGAAGTTCCCGCATCTTTAAAGGGTCCGACGTTGGCTTGGGCAGGGATTGATGAACCGTTCATTCAGGATAAGGAAGTATTTAAGCAGATGAACGCCAGGGTAAGAGAAAGCCGGGCATCACAGAGAGAAATCTTCCTCACGGGCACTCCTGAAGAATTGAATTGGGGTTACGATCTGATCAACAACGACAAGGCAGAATATGACATTGGATTTGTTGTCGCCAAAACCATCGCCAACATTCATAACCCGGTAGAGTACGCCAAGAATCTTCAGGCTGCTTACGATGAGAACGAGCAGAAAGCCTACATGGACGGAGAATTTCTTAACCTCACGCATGGCAGGGTGTACAAGGACTTTACCCGCGAGTTATTAAAGGTCCGCGATGAACCTGGCGGACATCCGGACAGCTTGAAAGAATTGCCCATCGAGTGTGGGATGGATTTCAATGTAGACGCCCTTTCATGTGAGATTTACCGCAAAGGTCCAGGATGGATACACTTCTTTGACGAGATCCGCTTAAAGAACGCCAACACTTACGACATGGCCGAAGCCCTTCAAAAGAAGTATCCGGGGATTGCTATCTACCCTGATGCAACGGGATCGGCCCGCAAGACCTCAGCTACCATGTCGGACCATGCTATCTTGAGAGCAGCGGGATTCACGGTCAGGGCACCCCTTTCCAACCCACCCGTGAAGGACAGGACCAATGCCTTCAACGCTTTAATGCGGAATGGGAACATTTCCTTTGAGAACTGCGGAGAATTAATTTCGGACCTTGAGCGCTGCACCTGGCGCAGTGGCGACATCGACAAACGCGACCCCGAAAGAACGCATGCCTCAGACGCCGCCGGTTATGCTGTCGTGTATAATTTCCCTGTAATTTCCCGCAATGTGAGTTATAGTCCAGCATGGTAGAACACATCGACATGTTCATTAATTCTTTCCCCAAAGTCCCCTCGGAATGGCTGGGGGATATGGTACTGGCTTTAAAGAAGAAGAATCATCAAGACTTCCAGAAGGAGCGAGAGGAATTGCAGGACGCTTACGAGGGTAATAATCTGCAAGAGTTGACCGATAATTTCTTCAAGAATAAAGAGAACAAAGTCCAAACGAGTGTCCCTGGCGCTTCCCAGAATCTAATTGAGCGTGCTATCCGCAGACGATCTTTAGTCTATAAGAACCGCCCTGATTACGGAGTCGCAAAGTGGCCCGAAGGATATGATGCGATGAAAAGATGGCTGTTCTTTAAATCGGCGGAACGGATTGCAAACAATATCGGTACGATACTTTTAAGGGCCAAGGTGATTGATGACGAAATGAATTACGAACTGTTAACCGACTACATTCCGTTTTTTGAGGAAGATCCCCTGGTTCCTACAGGCATTCTTTATCCCGTTACCACGCCTTCAGCCGACATCACGGCCAACCCTGAAACTCAATGGGTGTTCTGGACTAAAGACATCCTATTGGTCATGGACTCTAAAGGCAATCCCAAAGTCCAGCCGGATAATACCGAGAATGTAAACCGCTTTGGGATTCTACCGTTTGTCACCGTGAATGTAAGAGAGGGAAGAGACTACTGGCGCTGGGGATATGGAAAGCCTCTTCTGGATGCGAATCTTGCAGTCAATGTAGCCGTTACTGAGATGAGGCTTGGGACAAGATATTCCATGATGGGGCAATGGGTAGCTACGGGGCAGGGGTTGGATGATATCAAGATCAAGATGGGCGTGGACCAAGTTATCAAACTTCCTCAAGAAGCGACTTTGCAAGCTATCGCTCCGCCGGCGGAAATGAGTGCAGCGGTTGATTACGCCAAGTTTGAATATGAAAACGTTTTGCAAAATATGGGGCTGAACGTACAATGGGGTGACGATGGCGGGGTGCCTTCCGGGGAGAGTTTGAAAGTCAAGAATATCGAACTGCTTGAGTTAAGGGAGGACGATGTAGCTACCTGGCAAGTTGCGGACGAACAATTGTATGAAGTCGAGCAGGCCGTATGGGAGGGGAAATTGCCAAACCGGACGGTAAATTATGACGAGATTGAGTTCCCCGTAACACCAACAGAACAGCAGGCCCAGGATCAATGGGACCTGGATCATGGGCTGCTAACAACGGCGCAAATTCTAATGCGCGATAACCCAGATGGATATAAGACTGAGAAAAAAGCTCAAGATCAAATTAATAAAAACAGGGAAGTTCAAAGGGCCAGCGCTCCACCAAGAGTTCCGGCCTTGAGCGCAATCAGGGATGCCGCAACACAAGGTCGCTAAAGCCATTAAAGAGATTGCCCGACTAAGGGAGCAAGTCAGGGAAGATGCAGTCCTGGAGGATGGTTCAATCTTGATCTCGGCGATTTTAAGCGGTGATGTAGAAGCGGCTATTCAAGAATTGGCCGGGCAAATGAAGGTTTTTCAGATCCGGCACGACGATAAAGTTTTACAGAGTGCCAAGGCCGGGGAAGAATTAGGTAAAGGATTGATGGAGCACATATGAGATCGATTGAAAAGATTATCATAGTTTTGGCTGTCGTGGTGTTCATTACGGCCCTTGGTATGGGCGTGTTAGATGTTTATGTAAAGGGCTTCGAGGAGGGGAGTGATATTTTCATGGAGTTAATTAAGCGCAGCACGAACGCCATCATAGCTTTGGTGGCTTTGGTGGCGGCGGTCATGACCTTGGGCAGTTCAAAACGAGGACGTAGGAAACGCAAATGATTAAATTTAAAGACGATCTGATCAGGCATGAATTTTACCGGCTCGATAAGCGTCTCATGGCGGTTATCTATCTAATTGGCGGATTTGCCAGGCAGGAGTTTAAAAAGGATATCACGATCACTTGTGCCTATAGAGGGGATAGCGGGACACATAAGGATTGGAGAGCGGTTGATATGCGCACCCGTAATCTTTCAAGTGAGGAAGGGGATAAATTGGTGGCCTTTGTGAATGACCATATCGATTATGGGGATGGGAAACATTTTGTGATTAAGGATGAACGGCTGCCGGGATCGTCTCAAAACTGGACGGCCCCGCATATTCATGTTCAAGTACCACCCAGGGATGAGGTGAAACTTCGTGCCTAAAGGCGTCTCGATAAATTTCTCCCTTTCCAAAGCGGCTCGCAGAGCTTCAAGAATCATGGGGGAATATATTGATTCCATTGCCAGAATACAGGTTGACGAAATCCGCCGGGGATTTATTCCTGGAGTGGACGTGGAGAATAAAAAGTACGAGCCGAGCATTGTCAATCGCAGACCTATCCGACTATTCAAATCAGGGACCATGCAAAAGGGTGTCCATGTATCGACCTTCACAAAAAAAACCGGGGGGACACAAAAAGCGACAATTACTTCAGGAAGTAGATCAAAGGCTTATGCCGAAGTCCATAATGAGGGAATAGGAGTCATGCCCAAGAGGCAGTTCTTTCCCACGGATAAATTGATTAAAAGGGGGGACGCGAGAATTGAGATAGAAAAACGGGTTCTTATCAGGCAATTAAAAGACATAAGAAAATGAGTTTGTCACTAAACATTGAGGAGAGTCTTGAGGGGCTTGAATTTTTCATTGATGACGTTCTCCTGGCCGAAGCCGCCGCCGCCGTTGCTTTAATTGAGAAAGAAATTGCTATTATGCGAGCCGCAGGGATGTCCGATGAAGCCATTCAGACAGTCCTACAGGCTGACTTCGATTCCAAGGGACGGATATTCGGACAGATCGAGAATGCAACGAAGGCCCAAGTCTCAGGCTTGATTGCCGCGGCCGCGGCCGCGGCATCAGAACAAGTTTATCTGGATGCCGGGATCACTTCTGATTTACGACGATGGTGGACGGTGACTTTGGGATCGGGGATTACTTGCCCCGATTGTCCGTCAAGAGACGGGCAAATTAGAACTTTATTAGAATGGCAAAACATTGGTAAACCTAGAAGCGGCTGGTCAGTCTGTGGTCCCCATGATTACTGCCAACTTATCCCGGTAGAAGTGCCTCACGACGGGCTTGTGAACGTATCTGAGATATTAAAAACGGTGGGGGATTAATATGCCCGGAAGGGTTGACGTTGTATAGGCTTGGGGGGTAAATTTAAGCGTTAGCAATTTCCAAACCCGCTTACGGGCGGGGGCTAACAACGGGGACGTCAAGGAAGTGTAAGGTGGGAGACTGCCTTACAAACGTGGCTTCAAAACCACCGTCTCTACAAGGAACGGCAGTCTAGCGACTGACGCCTCTCATGGGTTACGATTCATGAGATAACGACTGGTAGCTCCAGTCCATTGACATTGAATTAGCGTCTGAAGGGTTAACGCTCTCTTCAGGCGCTTTTTCTTTGTCGCCAAATATGCCGAAATACTATTACAGATGCCTGAATGATCACATTGAGGAAATCGCCGTCAGTAATGAAAGACCGCTTACCTTGATTTGCTCTCTCTGCGGCGCTACGACAAAACGGCAATTCCCCACCAATCAACATTTACGATTCGGTCCCGATCCCTACGAGCGCGATTTTCGGGAAATGGAAGCCAACGGAGAGTTAAATGGTTAGCAGCTTTGGAGTTCGCATCGTCGATAATGGCTTTATAGTCCATTGGGTTAGCGTGGATAGCCACATGGAGCAGACCCACGAAGAAAAAGTTTTCTTAACAAGGTCAGATATGGAAGCGTTTGTTATTGAATTGATGCGCCTAATGAGGTCTGCATGACGCTTGAAAGCATCTCCATCAAACAAGTAGAAAATGGATGGATTATTACGGCCAGCGGATTCACGCTTGACCCCGATGGGGATAGGCAATGGGAGTCTGAAGAATTTATTTTTGTTGATAAGCAAGACGCCATTAATAAGGTGTCTGAATTAGCAAACACGATCTAACTCACATAAGAGGTAAAAATGTCAGAACCTGAAATAAAGACTGAGCCGGTAAAGGAAACCACCGTAACGGATCCCGCCCCCGTAGGCGATAAACCCGAATCTATTCCATACGACCGATTCAAGGCTGTCAATGATGAGAAGAAAGCCTTGGCAGAACAGGTCACGGAAATGAAGACCGAACAGGACAAGACAAAAGCGGATCAGGAAAAGATTCGCAAGGCACAACTCGAAAAGCAGGGTGAATATAAAACTTTGCTCGAAGAGGCGAACGCCAGTCTTGAAACCGTGACTTCAGAGCGCGACACTGCTGTTTTATATCGGACGGACCATGAAGCCAAACGCCGCGAGGCGATAAATTCGACTAAAGGGCTTACAGAAGAGGATAAAGTAGCGGCTGAAGATATGCCTATTGATGCGGCTGAGAACTTTATCACTCGTCTTTATCATACAGAAATTAAACCTGGTACTGATACCAGACCTGCCAATAGCAGAACCAACGTTGATCTCAAGTCTATCGCGGAAATGAGCGATAAAGAGAGACGAGAGACGCACGAGCAGAGACTGGCGCAGTACCGATAGGAGTTAAAAAATGGGCAATGTAACAGCAACAACTGCGGCGGTATTTATCCCGGAATTTTGGAGGGACGGCATTCTGAATTATGCGGAGCGAAGTTTCCGCTTGAAGAATCAGATTACCGATCTTTCCAGCGAACTATCTGATGGTGGTAACATTATCAATACCCCTCGCGTGACCGAGGAAACAGCAGTATCCAAAACGGCGGGCCAAAACGTCATTTTTACCGCTAACACAGACGGTGAGACGGTTCTCACGGTTAACCAGCACTTTTACAGTGCCAAGATTATCGAAGACGTTGTGCGGGTACAGGAATCGGCAGCCCTATTCGGTCTATACGCTAGCTCAATGGGTTATGCTATGGCAAAGAAGATTGAAAACTTCATTGCGCTCTTGGTTCAATCCTCAACGGCTAACGACACGGCTCTTTCCACAGACAACACAATGACTGCCGCTTTACTACGGTCAGGCATTAAGAAACTGTATGATCTCGGCGTAGATACCACGATGCCAGGGCGCGGTGTACAATTATATGGCGGCCCGGCGACTTACCTATCAATCTTGGGACTCGACCAATTTGTATCCTGGGAAAAGATCGGCCCCGCCGAGGCTTCCGGCAACAAAACCGGCATCGTTGGTGAAGTCTACGGCATTCCAACTTCTCAATCTACGGACTGGGATGAGGACGGCGGGACCGGGGATGAAGTGGCCTCGATCTTTACCAAAGAATCGGTCTGGTATGCCGAACAAATTCTAAGAGTCCAGTCGGATTACTCGATTGATGCTCTTGGCACGAAGGTTGTCGCGGACGCCTTATTTGGCGGTGTATTACAACAGACCGCAGCGGCTACCGCAAGCCAGATCGTGAACTTCACTAACCCATAAAGGGGGATTATGATTGAGTTTATGGACGTAACAGGCGAAGTAATCGGTCGGCCAGGTGAATCTTTCTTCAAGATGGATTCAATTTCTGACGCGGCTATCCGGGAATACGAATCACGAGGCGCGGTAATTGTTCAAATGGACAAAGTGTCACATGCACACGCATTGAAACTAAAGACCGCACGGGTTTTATTCAAGGCCCAGGAAGTCCTGGGTACCGTCCCCACCGAACAAGAAATGGAGGATCCTGTAATTACCCGCACACGGCAAACTCGCCAAGCGACTGCTAATATAGCGCGTAAGGCTGATAAACTCGCGGGTGAGGCTGTAACTAAGGCCAAAAATCCACCAAAGGTCGGAAGACCGAAAGGAGTAAAAAATGATTAAAGCATATGATGGAGTAGCCATCACTGAAGAACTCACTACAAC
>DRHF01000274.1 GCA_011049715.1 Desulfobacterales bacterium | reverse complement strand
AGGGGTTATCGATTTTTTAACGGCATAGCTGACCAGGCCTTTACGTTTAAAATATTCCCGTAGTTTCGGTACAAACAGTTCGGCCATTCCCGAACCGACCAGGGTCTTCACATTTACAGGTTCGTCCAGAATACCGGTGATCAGAATGTCACTTCGTTCTCGGGTTTCCTGGACGGTTATCATAATTTCTTTGGAATCCCCCAGACAATTTTGCAAGGCCTCATACAGCCCCTGTTTTGCAGTTTTTGAACTCGGATGGTCCGGGGAATAATATCCGCTGCGCAACATGGCCTTTGTCAGGTCCATGAGAAATTCACCGGAAGGCTTCACTTTCTCCTGCTCCAGCGGCGTAAGCTGTTTTTTTTCAATGGGTGGCGCTGCCACTATATCCGGCACCGTCTCTTTTTCTCTGACCCTTTCCGCCTGCGAAATCGCTTTCCGGATCCACTCCATTGCCAGGGTATCGTCTTTCTTCAGTTCGGCGTCTTGTGAAAGTTTAACCGGTCTGTCTTGAGTTCTGTCGCTATCCTTTTGTTTTTCTCCGGGCAAAACGGAAGATTTGGAAGTGGTCATTTTCGTAGGAAGGTCCATCACTGTGCGGTAACGCTCGTTACTGCCCAGCGCATGATTGAGTTCTCTAAGAGCTGTCTTTGGACCCCCGGTGAGGGCTACGATCATACCGGCAGGTTTTTTCAGACGGGTGGCGGTCTCCGGATCGATGGTTTTTCTGACAGCACCCTCGATGGTCACAATCTGCTTAATATCCGGGACAGAGATAATTAAGGACAGCTGGGTGTTTACAGGTGAGGGGGTCTTGGTAGGGATAAAAATTTTCCCCTGGGACAGTTGGGCATAGTCTTTAAGAAAACGCTCAACTGAAACGTAATTGAGTTTGATTGCCTTTGTCGTCAATCCTGCCTCTATTGAAGAACCTGCAGCCCCGAATGTCGAAGTCCTCGCTGCGCTTCGACAAACTATAGTGGATGCACTCGTTGTTTTGGTTCAAAACGATGGCAACGGCTATCAAAAAGACTGCGAAATAAGATGTCAAACCCGGCTCAACTTTACATAAAAACCGCTTCGCGCTTCAGGATGGGGAAAAGCCAAATGTATACTTACAACATGGAACAAGATGGGTCAAACCCTATTTCGAATTGCGTCCGACCTTTACCGCCTGGGCTGCTTTTTTATTCATCCCGGGCAGCTTGGCCAGTTCCGATAGAGTTGCTTTTCGGATCTTCTGTATACTACCGTAGTGCTTAAAGAGTGTCTCTTTTCGTTTTTTGCCGATACCTTCAATTGAATCGAGGGCCGAATGCATCGATGTTCTACCCCTTTGTTTTCGGTGAAAGGATATGGCAAAACGGTGAGCCTCATTTCGAATCCTTTGCAGAAAAAGGAGAAGATCCCTTTCTTTTCCGAAATTGAGCGGGTTGACTCGACCGGGTTTATAAATTTTATCCTCGGTTTCTCCCTTCGATTTATCTTTTTTAGCGATGGCGATCGTTTCAAAATCGTGTTTGAGGTTCAACTGTTTCAAAATCGCCTTCGCAATGTTGAGCTGTCCCTTACCCCCATCTATCAGTAAAAGATCCGGGGGTGGCAATGCGCCATCCTTTCTCTTATAACGCCTGCCCAGGACCTCAGCCATATATGCATAATCGTTTTGTTTGGGAACGGTTTTAATCTTATATCTGCGGTAGTCTGACTTTTTTGGTTTTCCCATTTCAAAAACGATCATACCGGCCACAGGAGACGCACCGGAAATATTTGAGTTGTCAAAACACTCAATTCGTTCCGGTGCTTTGTTCATCTTGAGTAGCTTCTGAAGCCTTCTGATCAAATCTATTTCAGCATTTTTGGAAGCGATCAGGTTTTGTAATTCATTTTCAGCGTTCTGAACACCCATTTTCAGTAGTTGGGTTTTTTCTCCTCTTTTTGGAAAGATAATTCGCACCTTTTTCCCTTTAATATTTCCAAGCCAATCTTCAATCAATGAAGCGTCTTCAAGGTGAAGGGGAATCAGTATCTCCTGTGGGATAAAATGAGTGTTACCATAGTACTGTTTGATGAATGCGCCGATCGACTCTTCTTCGGTGGAAAGAGTTTCTTTAAAGCTGAAATGCCGGGTACCCAGTAAAAAACCACCTCGAACAAAAAGAAGCGTGATTAGCGATAGTTGAGCATCTCTGGCCAGAGCCAGGATATCTCGGTCCTTAAAATCGGTAGTCACTGAAACCTGTTTTTCAAGCGTCTTTTCCAGCGCATACATCTTGTCTCTGAGGGTCGCCGCGGTTTCATAGTTCTGCTTTTTTGCAGCTGAAACCATCTCTTTTTTTATCTTTTGGATAAGAAAAGGCGTTCTTCCTTTTAGAAATAGTGTTACTTCTTTTACGACGTCATGGTAGGCGGTTCTATCAACATCAAGGGAACAGGGTGCAAGACAGATTCCTATTTGAAAGTTCAGGCAGGGGCGTGATCGGTTTCTAAACTTGTTTGCCTTACACGAGCGTAGTTTAAAGGTTTTATGGATAATCCTGAGGGTCTGTCTTACAGATTGGGCCGATGCAAAGGGTCCGAAATAAATGGCGCCATCGTTTCCTGTTTTTCGAACGATGGCGAGTGTGGGATATTGACTCTTGACATCCAGGCGAAGAGAAGGATACCGTTTGTCATCCTTAAAATCGATATTATATTTTGGTTTGTGCTGTTTGATGAGATTCGATTCAAGGATCAACGCTTCCTGCTCGGTTCCGGTGATGATGGTTTCGAAAACAGATAACTTCTTTACCAGCATCCGGCTTTTTATGTCCAGATTTTCAAGGTTTGTAAAATAAGAAGCCAGGCGTTTTCTTAGATTCTGTGCCTTACCGACATAAATAAATTGTCCTGCTGCATCCTTGAAAAGGTAGACACCCGGATTAGAAGGTGCTTGCAGTAATTTGGCGCGGATCCTGTCGTTCATCAGCGAAACTCAAATATCATCGATTTTTTGATTTCTGAAATCCGATCTCTTAATTCAGCGGCCTTTTCAAATTCAAGCTTTTTCGCCGCCTCCCCCATTTCTTTTTCCAAAGTCATGAGGATATCATCCAGATTGTCCGTTGAAGCAAAGTCTGCAAGTGTTTCAGCAACACTGCCCGCCGTGACATAATCCGACTCATAGACCGATTCAAATATGGATGGTAAATTCTTTTTGATGCTGGTCGGTGTAATGTTATTTTTTTTGTTGTATATCGTCTGAATTTCTCTTCGCCGGTCCATTTCCGCCAGCGCCGTTTTCATCGATCGGGTGATGTGATCACCATACATGATAACCTGGCCGCCCACGTTTCTTGAAGCCCGTCCGCAGGTCTGAATAAGCGATCTCGTCGACCGTAAAAAGCCTTCCTTATCAGCATCGAGGATAGCAACCAATGAGACCTCCGGTATATCGAGGCCCTCACGAAGAAGATTGATGCCGATGAGAACGTCAAATGTTCCCTTTCTCAGATCCCTTATGATATCCATCCGTTCCAACGTTCGAATGTCCGAATGAAGATAACGAACCTTTATGCCTAACTCGGCATAGTAGTCGGTGAGGTCTTCGGCCATTCGCTTTGTCAACGTCGTTACTAAGACTCTTTCATCCCGCTCCACACGCCCCAGGATCTCTTCATAAAGATTATCCACCTGATTTTCAGCACTTCGCACATCGCATTCGGGATCGGTTAATCCGGTCGGTCTCACGATCTGCTCAACGAGGGCGTCTCGTCCTTTTTTTAATTCATATTCCGAAGGCGTTGCCGATACATATATCATCTGGGAGGTTTTTGATTCAAACTCTTCAAATTTAAGGGGCCGGTTATCCATGGCAGACGGTAACCTGAACCCGAATTCAACCAGTGTTTGCTTCCGGGATCTGTCCCCTTTATACATGGCATTGAGCTGGGGTATGGAAATATGGCATTCATCCACAAAGATCAGGTAATCGTCAGGAAAATAATCCAACAGGGTTGGCGGTGGTTCTCCGGGCGCCCTTCCGGTAAAATGCCGTGAGTAGTTTTCAATCCCGGTACAGTAACCGAGCTCTTGCATCATTTCCAGATCAAAATTGGTCCGCTCTTCGATTCTCTGGGCCTCAATCAGCTTGCGCTCCTTTTGCAAGTAGTCGATTCGTTCCTTTAATTCTGTCTGTATCGTTACGGTGGCACGCTGCAAAGTTCCCTTCTGAGTCACATAATGGCTGGCGGGGAAAATGGTGATCCTTTTCAATCGTCCGAGCGCCTTTCCGGTCAACGGGTCGATTTCGGAAATCCCTTCGATTTCATCTCCAAAAAATTCGACACGAACAGCCTTATCCTCTTCATAGGCAGGAAAAATTTCAACCCGGTCCCCCCTTACCCTGAAAACCCCCCGGTGAAAATCGAAATCATTACGCTCATAGTGCATGGCGACGAGATCGGAAAGAACCTTCTCCCGTCCAAATTCCATGTCGTTTTCAATATCAATTCGCATGGATTGATAATCCTCCGGCTCACCCAGGCCGAAGATACATGATACACTTGCCACAACAAGGACATCGCTGCGGGAAAGAACAGACCGTGTGGCAGAATGCCGCATCTTGTCGATCATTTCATTGATGTTTGAATCTTTCTGGATGTAAGTGTCGCTGGAGGGAATGTAGGCCTCGGGTTGGTAATAATCGTAATAACTTACAAAATATTCCACCGCATTTTCAGGAAAGAGCGCCCTAAATTCGAAAAAAAGTTGTGCCGCAAGGGTCTTGTTGGGGGCAATAACGAGGGTGGGTTTTTGAACCGCGGCAACGACATGGGCCATCGTAAAGGTTTTGCCCGATCCTGTTACCCCCAAAAGAACATGGTCCTTTTTGCCGGACAAAATATTTTCGCTCAGGGTTTCAATGGCATTCGGCTGGTCGCCCTGGGGTGAAAAATCTGAAATAAGTTTAAAGGAGGACATGATAGATTGTATAATAAGATTTTAAATTTTATTTACCCCACACCAGACGCGACCTCGTACCCCATGGGGGGGTGCAAATTTTGAAATTGAAGTGGTTACCGACCGACTTTCCAGATGGTCCCCTCTGACCGGTCTTCAAGAATAATATTTCTCTTTCCAAGTTCCTTTCTAATTTGGTCTGCTTTTGCCCAATCTTTTGCTTTTCTAGCAGCCGTCCGTTCTTCAATCATTTTCTCGATCATCGCCTGATCGATCGAGTCCCGTTCAATTCCTTTATACCGTTTATCTTCAAAATAGGTTCCGGGCGTTTCTACAAGAAATCCCATGATATTTCCCATTTTCAAAATGTCGGTATACGCTGATTGAAGAGTTGTCCTTGTATCGATAGAAAGCCGGTTTTTACATTCATCCAGCAGCCGATTAATCTTATGCACGGCATTGAAAAGAATTCCAATTCCCCGGGCTGTATTGAAATCATCATCCATAGATTCACAAAACCCTTCCCAGTGTTCTCCCATTTTGAATCCGGAAGCCTCCGGAGAAAGGTCGATTTTTTTCCGAACTCTTTCAAGCAGTGCGTAGATCCTATCAAGACCACTAGTTGCCTCTTTCATCGCTTTCTCGGTGAAATCGATGGGGCTTCGATAATGATTGGAAAGAAGAAAAAGGCGTACCGCTTCAGGATGGTAAGATTTGATGACATCCTTTATCATTAGAAAATTTCCAAGCGATTTTGACATTTTCTCCTGATCGATATTCACAAAACCATTGTGAATCCAATATTTGACAAACGGTTTTTCAAATGCGGCTTCGGACTGTGCGATTTCATTTTCATGGTGCGGAAATATAAGATCCTTTCCCCCGCCGTGAATGTCTATACTTTCCCCGAGATATTTTGAACTCATGGCCGAACACTCGATATGCCACCCCGGTCTTCCCATGCCCCACGGGCTGGGCCAGGACGGCTCACCGGGCTTTGCCGATTTCCACAATGCGAAGTCAAACGGGTTTCGTTTTCTCTTATCAATATCGACCCTGGCCCCGGCCTCCATCTCTTCCAGATTCCGCCCGGAAAGTTTCCCATAGGTTTTAAACGAATCGACCGCAAAGAAAACATCGCCATCTATCTGATAGCCAAAACCTTTCTGGATAAGCGTTTCAATAATTTTTATGATCCGATCAATGTGTTCTGTGGCTTTTGGTTCAACGCTCGCCCTCTCCACATTCAGGGCGTCCATATCTTTGTAAAATTCATGAATGTATTTTTCCGCCAGTTTCCTAGAATCGATTCCAAGTTGATTGGCCCTATCGATGATTTTGTCATCAATATCCGTAAAATTTCTGACATAGGTGACATCATAACCCTGGGATTTGAAATACCGTGAAATAACATCGAATACGACCACTGATCTTGCGTGGCCGATGTGAGATGAGTCATAAACCGTTGGACCACAAACATACATGTTTACCTTTCCCGGTTCTAAAGGCTCGAAACGTTCTTTTTTTCCCGATAGTGTATTGTATATATGAATGGCCATGGTTTTTTTCCAAAAAATTTACGAGTAATACCCTAATTGAGCAAAAAAAGGATCAACCGGGGGTTATTAACTTTAATCCCTTTCGCGAAATTATATTCCTTGTATAGATGAGATACAATTTTAATTTAAATTTTGGCAAAACCAATAACTGATAACAAGTAACATCTAATCGAGTTTTGACTCGATTAGGGCCACGGACATCGCGCCGATCCCCTCCCCTTTTCCAAACGCCCCCAGACCTTCGGTGGTCGTGGCTTTGATATTAATACGTTTCATATCAATTTCAACCGCGTGGGCAATATTTTTTTTCATCTCCTCTTTGTATGGGGCTATCTTTGGCGCTTCTGCAAGGATGGTCGAATCTATGTTTTCTATAACAAAACCTTGTGATCTGATCATATCACAAACCCTGGCAAGCATCTTTAAACTAATCATATCTTTGTACTTTGAATCGGTATCCGGAAAATGCTGACCGATGTCGCCCATGCCGGCAGCGCCCAAAAGAGCATCACACACGGCATGAATCAGAACATCGGCATCTGAATGTCCGAGTAAACCCCTTTCAAAGGGAATGGTTACGCCGCCTAAAACAAGTTTCCGCCCGTCAACCAGGCGGTGGACATCATACCCCATCCCAATGCGCATCGGTATCTCGCTTAACCCGTTTTCCTAATGCCGAAGTAAAACAAAGGCTTTTGCCTTGTGGACCGTTGATTGTTATGATATATTTGCAAAAAACTTTTTATATCAAACCTAAACATCAAAAACAAGTCGGGTGGATGAAATGGCCGGGATCCATCATCATGTTGGTGTTATCGATGATAGAACTGGAGCAGTGGGATATATGAAATATATGGAAAGAAAGATTGGCTATGATTTTAAGTTCGATTTTGAAATCGGCTATCTAATAAAAAGTCCGTGCAAAAAGTGCAACCAAAGGGATCACTTTCCAAAGTGCGCAGAAGATTGTACCATGTTGGATCAAATACAAACTATTTTATCGGATGCAATATCGTTAACCCGGAACGTTTAATTCTCATTTTTTTCGGATCAATATGGCAAAATCTGACCCGAGTTTATCCGGTTCGTATTCAATTTCCCAGGAAAAGGACGATGAAATCGTTATCCATTTAAAAGGTAAAATTGATGCTGAAACCTCCTCCTTCCTTCTGAAGGAAATGCATCCCCTCATTAAGGCGAAATCACCTTCCACCCTCATTGCTGACCTTGACGGCACAACCTATTTTGATGATTTTGGCGCCCTTCTTCTCATTGAACTGCGACAGACCATTTCCGATCAAAAGGGTAATTTTCGTATCATCAACATGAAACCGGAGGTTGAGGAGATACTGTCCCAGGTCGGGTTCGATTCAAATGAATGGTGTGTTGCGCTTCCGGGGAAAAAATCTCCCGATCTATTTTGGAGACTGGGTGACGCCACCATCGGCCACATAACCGGCATTAAACAACTGATATCTTTCATCGGTTCGGTCGCAATTGTATTTCTTCACGTCTGTTTCCATCCAAAATCATTACGGTTGGACGACACGATTTTGCAAATGGAAAAAACCGGAACAGATGCAGTGCCGGTTGTGGGATTGATCAGCTTCCTTCTTGGACTGATTATGGCCTTTATGTCAGCTCTTCAGCTCCGCCAGTTTGGTGCAAACCTGTATGTCGCGTCACTCGTGGCCCTTGCCATGGTTTCAGAACTCGGGCCGCTCATGACGGCAATCATCGTGGCGGGAAGATCAGGTTCGGCCTTTGCAGCAGAAATCGGTACCATGAAAATATCAGAGGAGATAGACGCGCTCTTTACAATGGGGTTTAATCCCTTACTTTTTCTAACAATTCCAAGAATTATCGCTTCAATTATAGTGGTCCCGGTTTTAACATTGTTCTCAGACGTTTTCGCCATTGCAGGGGGACTTGTGGTCGGCGTGTTCCTGCTGGACCTGACACCGGGGTCATATATCAATCAAACCATCAAAACCCTGGCCCTTTTTGATCTGTTATGGGGGATCCTTAAAAGTTCCGTCTTTGCAGCTCTGATCGCAGGGATCGGATGTTTCAGAGGATTTCAGGCACGGGGAGGTGCTGAGGCTGTGGGAAATGCTGCAACATCGGCTGTTGTAAGCAGTATCTTTTTAATCATTCTTTTTGACTCGATCTTTGCCGTGATTCAAAGCTATTGGAGGTGACCGTTCGCAGATGGAAAAGGAAGCGATCATCCAGGTTAAAAACATTGTTGCACGATACGGCGACGAGCTCATCCTCGATCGTATTAGCTTTGATGTCCACAAAGGGGAGATTCTGGTTATCCTGGGCACGAGCGGCTGCGGAAAAACCACACTTCTCAGACATATGGTTGGGCTCAACAGGCCGATATCAGGCCGTGTTTTTATCGATGGTGACGATATTACAGCTTGTGATGATACCCAATTGCAAAAGATATTGAAAAAGGTGGGGATTCTGTTCCAGGGAAGTGCGCTTATTGGATCGATGACCGCTGCTGAAAATGTTGCGCTCCCCATAAATAGGTATCTAGATTTTTCCAAGAACGCCAGGGACAATATTGTCAGGATAAAACTCTGTATTGTCAATCTTTCCGGATTTGAAAATTTTCTGCCATCCGAACTCAGCGGCGGCATGAAGAAAAGAGCCGGGTTGGCCAGAGCCCTGGCTCTGAATCCAAAAATTATGTTCCTGGATGAACCCACCTCAGGGCTCGATCCGGTCAGTTCGGCACAAATCGAAGATTTAATCATAGGAATTAATCAAAGAACCCAAACAACATTCGTGATCATAACCCATAAACTCGAAAGTATTTTTAAAGTTGCACAACGGGTGATCATGCTTGATAAAAGTACAAAAGGGATCATCGCCGAAGGAGATCCGCACTATCTCAAAAATCACAGCACCCATCTTGCGGTAAGACAGTTTTTTAACCGGGAAGCGAGTTGATTTTCCAACTATGGCCACTCTTCAGACCAAATTTTTTGTCGGTATTTTTTTAGTCGTGGGATTTGCCATCGCTGTTATCGGCATTGTATGGCTCGGTATGTCCCATTATTTGGAAAAAGGACTTCTTTACACCGCATTTTTCGATGAATCGGTCCAAGGGCTTGAAAATGACTCTTCAGTTAAATACAGAGGCGTCTCCGTTGGCCGGGTCACTCGCATAGGCGTCGCTCCGGATGCGAAGCTGATACAAGTTATATTAAAGATCGAAAAAGAACTAAGGCTGGAAGAGGACATGGTGGCGCAGCTCAAATCGATCGGTATTACCGGCATCATGTTTATTGAGATTAGCAGAAAAAGCCCGGATGAGCCCGATCTTTCGCCACCCATAACATTTCCGGTCAAGTATCCTGTTTTGTCGACCAAACCTTCAGGCATCAAACAATTTATAGAGGGAGTCAATGAAGTGCTCGATCGACTCAAAGTGCTTGACCTGACGGTCGTTTCTCAAAAAATAAATCTGACCCTTGACCAAATCCGCCAAACCGTCGAAGACGCCCAGATCGGGGAAATTTCTAAGGATATCCGGTCCACTTTTGAACGACTTGAGAAGACTCTAGATGCCTCAAAATGGCACCAATTGATCGCCGCCATCCAAAAGGCAAGCTTGTCTTTTGACGCATTTTCCATAAATGCGGACAAGACGGTCTCTAATTTTAATAAAACCCTCGCCGGCTTTAAGAAGACCATCGCCAAGGTGAATAAGATTCTCCAGGAAAATGAAAAAGGGATTCATCAGGCGGTTTTAGATGTCGATCGAGTGTTGAAAAGGGCAAATGGACTCTTAAAAGACGGATCAGGTTTGATCAGAAATACCGATGAACGGATTTCTAGTCTCCAATACCAATTCGCCGTGACCCTGAAAAATATTGAAACCGCCCTCGAGAATCTCAATCGATTCTTTGAACTTATTTCAGATGATCCGTCTCAATTATTTTTCGGCGGACCCCCTCCGGCAAAAAGAGTAAAATAAATGAGAAACATATCGTTTCTGCTGATTATTATATCGGTCGGGTTTGTCGGATGCATCGGCGCAAATCAACCTGCAATAAAAACGGCGCATTATAGCCTGGAATATGATTCCCCGAAATTTGATAGATTCAAACCCCTTCCGTTTGTTATTCGGGTGGTAAAATTCAAAACCGCACCGCTATATGACATAAATCGGATCATCTTCAAAACAAGTGCCTATAGAAGGGACTCCTATCACTACCATAAGTGGCGGACCAAGCCCGGTGATCTGGTTACCTCTTTTTTGGTCAGGGATTTACAAAAATCTTTTCTTTTCAAGGCCGTATTTGCTTTTGATAACAGGCTCCCCTCTTCCCACATCATCACCGGTACGGTCGATGAAATTTTCGAAGAAGACGGAGAAGATGTTTGGAAGGCGGTTCTTTCAGTCAGTATAACCCTAATGAAGGAAAATGAACCGGATATCAACAAACGCATCCTCTTCCAGGATCGATACCAGGTAAAAGTAGTCAGCAAAGAAAAAACACTCCACGCTCTTGTAGAAGCGATGAGTAAAGCCATGTCGCTGATCTCGGAAGCGATCATTTCCGATATCTACCACGCGCTTGCGACGTGAAATTTTCGAGTGAATTGAAGAACCCTGCAGTCCGCGTTTCGGTTCATTTCCATAGGGCGTCTCTCAATCCGGAGGTCCGCTCAATTTTTCTTGAAATCATGTTTCTCAGAATCGGTTCACTACCCCATATGAGGACATTTCTTCGGGCCCGGGTGACAGCGGTATACAAGAGCTCCCTTGTGAGGACAGGAAAATCCTGATCCGGCAACACCAGAACAACATCGTCAAATTCAGACCCCTGGCTTTTGTGAACCGTCATCGCATAGGCGGTTTCATTTGGCGGGAGCTGGTAGAGCGGTAACCGTTTGGTTCCTGATAACGTTCCGGGAAAAAATAGATTCAACTCGTGGTCATATGCGCCCTCAACCGGCATGATGACCCCCATGTCACCATTAAAAAGATCGTGATTGTAGTCATTGCGGGTGATGAGAATCGGCTGGCCCTTATAGTAGATATTATCTGCCCGGGTTTCCGCGTCGATAAATCCTTCACGCTCAAGTATCTGCTCAATACTTTTGTTAATTGCCTCAACACCCAGAGGCCCCTTTTTAACTGCACAAAGAATTTTGAATCGATTAAAATAATCAAGGGCCAATGACGGATCATCTGTTTGAAAAGGTTTGGCATAATGCTTAACCGCCACTTCCCCAAGCGCCCCGTGAAGATCTTTTGGAGAGCGAATTTTTTTCCATTTTATTGTGGGCCTATCCGCATTTTGCAACAGTTCAATCGCCCGATCCGCATCTCCATTTTTCACCGCCTGGCTGAATCGGCCGATAGCGCTCCCTTTTGGAAAGCGAAAGCTCTGTTTTAATTCAACGATAGCGTCCTGAATTCTATTTTTCGGGAAAGACCCGCAATTCGATATTTCAATTTTCTCACCGGTCAACTCCTTGATGATGCTGCAATGCTTTTCGGAAAATCGATGAATCTCATTTCGATTACAAATGTCTCCCAGCACAGAACCGGCATCAACCGAGGCAAGCTGATCCTTGTCTCCGATAAGAATGATCCTCGCATCCACTGGTGTCGCCTCCACAAGCTTGGACATCAGGGCGAGATCGACCATGGAGGCTTCATCTATCACCACGATATCGGCCGGAAGCGGATTCTCCGAATTATAATGAAAATATGGAGAATCCGGGATGCTTTTAAGCATCCGGTGCAGTGTAAAGGCTTCTTCAGGGATAGCTGACCTTATTTTTTCGTTGCACCGGAGGGTCTGTTTTGCAGTCTGCATCGATTCTTTAAGCCTCGCCGCTGCCTTGCCGGTCGGAGCTGAAAGGAATATTCGCAGTTTCTTTCCTTCAGCCTGTTCCAAAAAGAGCGCCAAAATCTTGGCAACGGTGAAAGTCTTCCCTGTTCCGGGGCCACCTGAAATAACGCAGAATTTTTTGAGCACTGCCGTTACCGAAGCAACAGTTTGCCAGTTTGTTCCTTCCCCCGCGTCCTTGGAAAAAAGTCTCCTGAGGCTTTCCTTCAAACCGATCCAATTGATCTCTGAAACATCCTCCATGGTCCGATTTTTTATTGAATCTGAAAGCCTTTTTTCGTAAATCCAATACCGGTAAAGATAGAGTCTATCTTCTTTATCCAGGATCAGGGGCCTATAATCTCCTGGTTTACCGACCACCGGGCTCTTCGCGAGCTTATCCCTCCAAATATCAAGGGGGGGTAGGATCATCTGTTCTCTTTTGTATGGGGGCGCCGGAAGCCTGTCTTCCGTCACTGTGGCAAGATCTAAACAGGTATCCCCATTTCCGGTTACCCTGCTGACCAAGGCGGCGGCTAAAAAGATTTCAGGGTTTTCATTTCCCGAAAGCCGTTCGACAAACTTTGCAAAATGGATATCTATTTGAGAAAAAAAATCCTTTTCCGCCATCCTGTTGCCGTCCTCGCGTCATTTCAATTAAAATGACGGTATCAATGTTCTCCCGAGCGCATGAATCAAATCAATTGCCGGCCGGTCATGATAAATACCATTTCCAGCCCCACCATTCGTATCTATTCCGCGAATAAAAAGGTAGAAGACCCCTCCGAAATCTGTTTCATATCGATAATCGGGCATCCGTAACCCCAGGTATTGGTGAAGGGCCAGGGTGTAAATATGGTATTGCAGGATATAAAAATCGTCCCCCATTACCGTTCTAATGGAATCTTTGTTATAATCTGCCGATGACATCCCCAAAAAGTTCGATTTCCAGTCTAGAAGGTAATATCGCCCATCATATTTAAAAACCATATCGATATACCCTTTCATGAACCCTTCAACCGGTGAAAAGGTGAGCTTTTCCAATTGGGTTGGGAAATCAGCGGAAATGTCATGGGGGCCGTAATCGGCAAAGACTTTCCGAAGCGTACGGGGTGAAATCGGGTTTAACGGAAAATAAAATTCCATTTCGCTGATTCTGTCCTGCTGTTGGACAGCCGACAGAGTCAGATGGTTTCCCTCATTTAAAAGGGGGGCAAAGAGAACCTGTTTTATCATCCCACAGACCGTCTCTTTCCATTTAGCCTCAAAACCGTATCCGTTCAGTTTATCGATTACCAACTGTTCAACGGCAGGCGGCGTTGCCGCAAAATCGATCTCTTCAAAAATTTCGTGGAAAAAAATACCTGCGCGCGATCCCTTAGGAAAAGAGAATATGTCAATGGAATCGCTTATCGTTTGGGGGTCAGATTCCTGTTCCCCCCTTTCAGGGTTCTGAAAAAATTCACTGAAGGACCGATCCGAATCACGGTCCAAAAGTTCAATCTGTGGTGTCGGGTGTGAAATAAGCGAAGAATAACTTGAAATTTTCCAGTGGGTTTTAACCCGTCCTGAAAATCGCTTTAAAACAAGTGCATCACCCCTTTTCTCTTCGGATGCGGGCGTTGAACTATCATCAACAAAGGTTGTCACAAGTTCGATAGAGCCATTGGACCTATTCACCAGGCCTTTTAAATCGTCTAAAAGGTCACCATCTTTTTTTATTGAAAAATGTGCTTTCAATGTTGATAGAACATCATCGTCGGGCCTGCCTCCCTGTGGACAGTCCGAGCCGTGGAACAGGTAAGCCATGGCAGATGTTTCAGTACCCCTTATTTGCCCCCATGCCAAATAGCACCTGATCTTTGCCCGGGTGACCGCAACGTATAGGAGCCGCAGGTTTTCAGCGAGAAGTTCATTTTGAGCCAGGATGCGGTTTTTGCCGCCGGTCTCCGGATCTAAATCAAGGGTTAACCTTTGATTTGCGTCATGATCATGGAAAAAAATCTCATTTTCTTTTATCAAAGACCCTTCCCATCCAAAGGGGTAAAACACCACATCGTATTCCAGGCCCTTGCTTTTATGGGTCGTTACAATCCGCACCGCGTTCTCATCGCTTTCGAGCCTGAGTTGATGTTCTTCAAGCCTGGGGGAGGCCGGATCCCGCTGTTCAGAAAGCCATTTGATAAGCCCTTCCATCCCTTTATTGTGTTTGTCCGATTCCTGGTGGAAAATTTCCGCCAAATGCAGCAGATTGGTCAGACGTCTTTCTCCATCCTCAAACGACAGGAGCCGGCTTCTGACCTGTTCTTTGGCCATAAAGAGACGAAACATCCTGATAAATCCGGCCTGGCTCCACACCTCGGAATATTCCTTGAAATTGGAAATAAGGGTTCTCCACCAAAGACTATCCGCATCCAGTGTATCAAAATCATTACCATTGATGCCGATCATATCGGTTACCATCGCCGCCCTCAGAAGTCGCCCATTCCCGGGGCTGGCGATGCCGGTCAGCACGCTCTCCAGCTCCCGGGCTTCATGGGAATCAAAAATATTCTCCGCACCCAATAGAACAGAAGGGATTCTTTCAACCGACAGGCAGGTTTTCATCATCTGCGCCTGCCGGTTGGTTCGCACAAGAACGGCGATATCTTCCGGCTTAAAAGCCGATTCATCCCTTGTGATTAACCTGGAGATTTCCCGGGTGACTTGTGCTGCGATTCTTTGCACCGCATCTGTCTTGTTGATGGGACGAGCCCCATCTGATTTGATGAACCACAGTTTTAACGGCGCTTCCGTCATCTTCATCCGCTGATTAGCGGTTTTTGCCGATCGGCCCTTCTCAAATGCGATCTCTTTAAACACAAACGGCGCTTTGATATTTGAAAACAGGGTATTGACAGCGGTTATCAGCCCCGGAACTGAACGCCAATTTTCAATGAGTGTATATTTCGTGTCCGCGTTGGCCGCCGCATTTAGATAAGAAAAGATATCTGCCCCCCGAAAACCATATATGGCCTGTTTAGGGTCTCCGATCATGAAAAGAATACTATTTTTAAAAGAAAATATCTTTGAAAAGATATCATTTTGGATCGAATCCGTATCCTGAAACTCATCCACAAGTGCTGCCTTGTATTTTTGGCGGAGGGCAGTTGCAAGGGCACTCCTTTTTTTATTTTGAAGCGATTTTTGGACCCGTGTGATCAGATCGTCAAAAAATTGAACATTTCTGGACATCTTTCTGGACAAAAGTTCAACCCCTACATACTCAAAGAGTTTCTTTTTTAAAAAAATGAGATATTGGTTCATCTCATCTTCGAGCCGGGTGGCTATCTCATAGAGTTCTTCGCAGATATTTAAAAAATCATGTGAGGGGGGTACCTGATTTTTTTTAACTGATTTCATTAACTTCGTATATGTAATCAATTGAAATTCTTTGAAAAGCGGAAACCCTATATTTTTATCATTTGTCAGCCTGTCCATGGCGAGTACAATCGATAGAACCTTTGCATCACGACCGGTCATATCGGGCCGTTTACGATCCGGGTTCTGACTGCCATATACATTCCCACGTAACGAGTCGGATTTGAGGAGTTTTTCCATATCATCCCGGCAGGCCGGCCATCTCTTTTTCAGTTTGCTGAAACTGCTTCTGAAGGGATCGAGGGCCAGAAGTTGCGGCTTTTCCAAGTCCGGAACAATTCGAATATCCCCTGCCCTGGCCCTTGCCAACAATTTCAAAAAATCCTCCGGCCCTTTCATTTTTTTAATCGCGTAGCTGATCAACTCCGGTTGGAAATCGTAAAAATGTTTTCGCCAAAAATCGTCTGTAACCTCCTGCATTATTTCTGATGGGTTGGTCACCAGTTCCGTATCAAACAGGTTTCCGGTTTCAAAGGTATTCTCTTGCAGAATCCGTTGGCAAAACCCGTGGATGGTAAAAATGGCGGCCCTGTCAAATTCATTGAGCGCATCCTGAATCAACTGTGCGGCCTTACCCGGGGCGGCATCGTTCGATTCAGCCTGTAAAGCCGATTTCTCCTGCAGGAGCCGATTGCGGATCCGCTCTTTCAGCTCCGCCGTCGCCGCCTCGGTAAAGGTCACCACCAGTATCTGGTTTATCGGGATCCGTTTTTCGAGAATCAATCTCAAAAACAGTCCTTCAATGGCATAGGTCTTACCGGTACCGGCGCTGGCTTCAATGAGGTTGCACCCTGATAGCGGCGCCTCTGTCACTTCAAATGGTTTCATCACCATAGCAAACGACTCAACAGATGGTTCCGTTGTTTAAAAAGTAGTTTCTCTGCAATTGGCCATCAGCGGCTCAAAAACGCCCTCCGCCATTTTGCAAAACTGTTCATCGATCGGGTCAATGTGGCAAAAACAGCGTTCATAATAAGGATCTTCAGATTCTCCCCTGCTAAAATCGGTTCCCGTCCATTTTTTTTGCCCCAGCGCCATCGCCTTGGGTTCGGGTTGTTGCTTTGTCAACAGCTGTTTTGCATATTCATAGGATGACTCCGGGAAAAAGTGTATCAATGTTGAGAGGCCCTTCCGGTACAGTTCTAAAAGATCCATCAGGATCTCGCGGCTCTCTTTGACCGGGCTGAACTCCCATATCGAATCTTTACATATCAAAGTGGATGTGAGAGGCGTCTCTTTTTTGGCTGACAGGCAAAAAACAAGGTGATAAATCCATGACCTCAATAGATCTTTTGCTTTTTTGTTTGCGAACCGGTAGCTAACCCGCCCGCATTCATAAATGTCCGAAAACCCACCAATGAGGACAAAGTCCCCCACCTCCAGATCGACTTGACGAGCCGTACCGGATTTTCCTTTGAAAAATGTCTCAATTTTTTTGACGAAAATATCTGCATCGACACTCAACTCGCTGTAGACAACTTCCCCGACTTTGCCGTGCGGCAGCTGCCCCGTAGCCTTCTGTATCGGTAGAAACTCTTTCAGATCCAGGCCTGATAGACGTTTTTTGACAAGCGACTGTCCGATCAGGTAATTTTCCAGGGGATCGAGTCTAAAGTTTTCCCTCTCATTTAAAACAAAGGTTCCGGTTTCCAAAAACAGGCCGAGGCGCTTTTGCAACAAAAATTTTGTCGGATGGGTGTAAAAGGTGCAGAGCGTGTCGATGTCGAGCTGCTTCATGTCATCGGTCGGTACTGAAAGCCTTGTTGAAATAAAAGGAACCGGATTTTGATGTTGATCTATTTTGCCGGCAGCCTGGAAATTTTCTTCCGAAAAGCTGAATAACCGCCCATCGTCCTTAAAATACGAGGGGGAAAAGGCCTGAAGTTTGTGCCGGGTAACCAGCTGGTCTTTTGAGAGGCCGAATCCTTCAGTTAAATAATCAATCAGTTCACTGACCATAACCGACGGAGGGATCGGTGTGTTGTCCTGAATGTTCTGCCCCACATAGCTGATATAGAGTTTCTCCCGTGCAGAAAGAAGCGCCTCAAGAAAGAGGTATTTGTCATCGTTTCGCCTGGAACGGTCTCCCGGTTTTGGATGTTGAGACATCAGGTCAAAGCTCAAGGGTCTCGAGTCCCGGGGGAATGCATCATTATTCATCCCGATGAGACAGACGACGGCGGCAGGGATATTCCGCATCGGAAGCATGGCACAAAAAGTCACCCCCCCTGTAATAAATCCGGAAGCCAACGTTTCCCTTTCAAGGCAACCCGTGATATGAGAGCGGATCACTTGAAAATCGATCTTTTTATCATACCCGGCCAATTCCCCGTTGTTCACCATATCGTCCACGATTCGCCGCAATAGTTGAAAATCGCCTGTCGTCTCCTCATCCAATTGAAATATTTCTTCAAGTATTTCAATAAATATATCTCGCCAACCACCTAAATTATATGATCTATTTAACTTTGTTACATGAGCAGTTATTCTGTCGATAAAGGCGACGAAATTCCCGAAGATCTCACCATCGTTGCCTTCGATATTATCATAGGGAAGAATACCTGAAAACGAGCGCTCGTCATGACCGGGCATTGCATATCCCAGGAGGATTCTTTCGATGCCTGCTTTCCAGGTATTTTCATGAACACCCGGCAGGCCGAATGCTGCACGGTTGTCCGCATCGATTCCCCAACAGATATGGGTATCTCTGATCCAAAATTCAATTTTTTTCAGATCCGTATCGGTCAGTCCGAATTTTTCCCTGATCGCCGGGAATTCCAATAAAAGAAGAACCTGTGCATTGCCGAACCGGCCCCCGCAAAGATCGAGTAATGATAGGAAACCATCGATGATCCGGCTATTTTTTCTGATGTTCTGATCGGCAATGCTGTAAGGGATCCAAAGCGCGGCATCGTTTTGGGTATCAAAAATTGAATGGATAAAAGGCGCATAGGATTCGATATCCGGTGTCATGACGATGATGTCTTTGGGCAAAAGTTTTGAATTTTCTTCAAACATGGCGAGGATATTATCGTGTAAAACCTCAATTTCCCGCATCGGACTGTGACAGGAATGAAATTGAATCGATCGGTCATAGGGAGCCTCGTGGGCCGGTTTACTGCCCGGTCTGTCGATCAGGGATAAAATATCCCCGTGGAGTGTTGAAAGCAGGCTCTCATCGTCCCATGCCTCAAATTTTTCGATTGTTTCACAATCAAATTCGTTGATCCGCGAAAAAAAGTTCTTTCCCATCAGACCCATGGAAGCCAATAGGCGATTACCTCTTTCGAGATGGAGGCTGTCTTCGGGAAATGGTTCGTCCTCATATCGGCCTTTTATCTTTTTGATTCCCCGGTCGGAGACAATATCCGCCCAGTACTCCCGGCAGGGGTTCATCAGAAAAAGGTTCACCGTTATCATGCGGGAGAGTTCAGAAAAGACCTGCAAATGAAAATCAGGCAAATAGGATATGCCGAATATGGATATTCGTTCAAAAAAATTGTCAATTTCTACTTCCTTGTTTCGAATCTTTTGAATCAATGTTTCCATCAAACGGGCCCGGTGCAGGTTATCTCCATCGGAAACGAGCCCTCGCCAGAGCTTTGCCTGCCAGTGATCAGCCCGTCCTGCTTCCCATGAAAAGATCATTTCAGGCCTGAAAACAAGGTACTGGTCAAACGTATCGACAATTTTTTTTGAAACCTGGTAGAGTTTAAGTTGGTATTGGTCGTCTGTGAGGTAGTTTTTCAGGCTTTCAAATCCGGGCTGGTTGATATGGGATGGAAGGACCTTCATGACCGAAAATGTCATGATGTCGGGTTCAAACCGGGACGTTTCCGGCAGGTCGGGAATTATTTTTTTATATATTTCCCTCAAAAATGCATTGGGGAATACAAAGGAACAGTTTGCACAAACGGCGTTGTGTTTTGCCAATTCCATCGACAACCACCGTTCCATCCCCTTGCTTTGAATGAGAATGATTTCCGGAGAAAGGATGGATGTGATCGGCGCCCGAACGATTTGCGCCAACTGCATGGCCAGGGTCTCCAGGCGGTTGCCGGTAAAAATCGTTAGACCTGGCATCAACGCCCTACCCTGCCCGTGCTGAAAATTCGTACAAGGCGTTTTTGATACCGAGCATGTCTGAAACCAATAAGTTTTTCAAAACGATTCTCGCCTCATCAGTTATCAGTTATTGGTTTTGGTAGAATTCAAATCATAATTAATCCACCGGCCCTGCCGGTGAGAATAAAAAAGATTCTACCGTTTCCTGCGAAAATAGAAACAACATTAGACAGGATCTACAGGATTTACAAGATTATTTACCCCGGCCTGGTTGGTTGAAATCATCCTTGGACCAGGCACGCATACCCGCAGTGTTACCCTCGATCTCAGCGGTGGATCGCATGATAGTGATACCG
This sequence comes from Desulfobacterales bacterium, assembly GCA_011049715.1. Classification (GTDB taxonomy): domain Bacteria; phylum Desulfobacterota; class Desulfobacteria; order Desulfobacterales; family UBA2156; genus UBA2156. The sequence continues at coordinate 2,370 of DRHF01000274.1, read as the reverse complement.
TAATTTGGGAGATTCTCACCAATTCACAACCATAAAGGGTCGTGATGGGGTCTCACATTTCAACAATGGTAAAGTCCACCGGATATACGATAATGCAAAGAAGCATTACGGAATCAGTTGAAATCGATCAAGATGCAAGAATTGGAACATCGCTCTTTTTGGCCGCATTGATAAGCTTGTTGTCCAATGTGGCAATTGGAAAGCCGTTCCTCATGGCAAGATCCAGATAGGAAGCGTCATAGCTCGATAAGCCATTTGCCCTTGCTAGGGACAACAGCTCCTTCATCATCTCGGGCCGTTCATACTCTACAACGATTGGAAGTTGGGATAACAAAGTTATGAACCGTACACTATCCGACTCGCTAAGTCGCTTTTGACGCTCGGCTACTAATAAAACATTTACAACCTCAAGCGGCCAGATCGATGGCACGACGGCGGTGGCCTCGGTAAGTCGACTCAAAACAATTTCGGCGTAGTCGTTAGTTTCATCTTTGAAGCACCATGACATTATAATAGAATTATCAACGACGAAATGTTCGACCATTTACCGCCTTCCTTCTTCAATCATTTCCCGAATTGAAATGTCACCCAAACGATGCTCGTCTCGAAATTTTTTTATTTCATCGATTACTGATTTGGTATCCATTTTTTGTTTAGGACCAGGAGGATGTAACTCAGCAACGGGGACACCATGCTTCGTAATGGTTATACGCTCACCTTTTAACACGCGTTCAAGCAACTTGGGCAGATGGGTTTTCGCTTCAAATGCGCCTACAGTTTCCATGGTTTAGCTCCTTAGACCAGTTTGAGACTAGTCTAATACTGAAAAATTACATTGTCAACCGCTATGTTACGATCAAATTTCGGACTTAGGTTCGGGCAAATAGCGGATTAAAAAAATAGCGGCCAGGGGAATAAGCGCGATGACGCTTAAGACCGCTTGGATGCCAAAAACATCGGCCACTCTTCCAACAAGCGGCATCAGTATCCCGGCAGTCCCAATCCCCAGGCCCATGATAATGCCGGATATCAGAGATCGTCCTTTTGGGGCAATCTGCTGGGCCAGGGCCAGTGCCGGAAACAGGGTGGCCAGAAGAAAAAAACCGGCTAGAAAAGCGAATGGATAGATCAGCCAACCTCCACCGTTAATGAACAGAAAAGCGCTTGGAGAGGCAAGCGCAAAAGAGCAAAAATAGATCGGCCGAAAACCGATCCGATCGACCAAATGGCCGCAGATGATGGCACTGATAGCGCCACCGGCGGTAAACAGGGAAACAAGGCTGCCCACCGACACCAGCGAATGCCCTTCGGAGGCGGCAAACACCGGCATAAAGGTGAGGATGGCTTGCACCACAAAGGCCCGTGAAACAGCAAGCGACCAGATCAGAGCCACCGGTTTCCATACGTCACCGATGCTCTCCCGTATAGAGCCGATAAAATCCTTTCGGGCATGCCCGGCGCCAACTGAGGCCGGTATCATGAACAAGAGCATCACAAACACCAGCAACCCCGGAAGGGTCAGGATCGGCAGACGATGCAGCCCCATAAGGGTGATGTATGCGGCCGACACGATCGGCCCTATCGTAAATCCCAACGTGCCCCCCAGACCGAAAAACGATATACTCAGCCCGGCGCGGCGGCCGGCGTAAACCGAAACCATCCCGGCCGCAATGGGGTGGTATATCGCCGAGCCGATGGAACCGAGGCCGATCAACAACAGAACAACCCAAAAATAGGGAGCAATCCCCACCTGCGGGATGCAGACCATCCCGACGAGCGATCCGATCAGGAGGAGCCCCCTGGTTTTGAAGTGGTCCGCAATATAGCCGAAGATCGGCTGAATCAGAAGGCCCATGATTGTGCTAACCCCGGAAATTAAACCGACCTGGGTCATATTCAAGGTGAATTTGTCGACCAGCACCGGCAGGAGCGGCTGGATAAAGGAGTAGAAAAAATCGCCGGTAAAATGGATCAGAAACAGGGCGAAAATCGCTTTTTTGTTGATTTGGTCGGTTGCGGTCACAGGCTCTCTCTTATCAGGATTTTTGACTTCGCTCCTCTATCACTTTACCAACCTTCGGTAAAGATCAATCAACCCTATTCGATATGGTTCAGTTCTGAAGTTTGGGTCTTTTGTAGCAAAATATTTCTGAATTTTGTTTTTCTCACGCAAAGCCGCCCCAGTACCATCTGCCGGAGCTACGGGGCAGGCAAAGTGCGCAAAGAGCTAGGTTTTTAAATGTGAACGATGCTTGGTTTTCCTTTGCCGGCCTTTCAACGGCAAAGGAAATAACTTATAACTCTGCGATCTCTGCCTGTCCCGTGAAATTCGTGTAACGAAGGGCGAAGCCCATTTCACTGGGGCGAGCT
>DRHF01000273.1 GCA_011049715.1 Desulfobacterales bacterium | reverse complement strand
CTTCCGCACTGTCTCAACCAGGGACTCAGTGAAATTGAAATGGCGGTGAAGATGCCGTCTACCCGCGAAAAGACGGAAAGACCCCGGCACCTTTACTACAGCTTGACATTGAATTTTGGAATAGTATGTGTAGGATAGGTGGGAGGCAGAGATCCTGGAACGCTAGTTCTGGAGGAGCCACCCTTGAAATACCACCCTTATTATTTTAGGGTTCTAATGTAGGCCCATTATCTGGGCCACAGACAGTGTCTGGTGGGTAGTTTGACTGGGGCGGTCGCCTCCTAAAGCGTAACGGAGGCGCGCGAAGGTTCCCTCAGGCTGATTGGAAACCAGCCGTAGAGTGTAAAGGCATAAGGGAGCTTGACTGCGAGAGAGACATTTCGAGCAGGTACGAAAGTAGGTCTTAGTGATCCGGCGGTTCTGTATGGAAGGGCCGTCGCTCAACGGATAAAAGGTACGCCGGGGATAACAGGCTTATCGCCCCCAAGAGTTCACATCGACGGGGCGGTTTGGCACCTCGATGTCGGCTCATCACATCCTGGGGCTGGAGCAGGTCCCAAGGGTTTGGCTGTTCGCCAATTAAAGTGGTACGTGAGCTGGGTTTAAAACGTCGTGAGACAGTTTGGTCCCTATCTTTCGTGGGCGTAGGATATTTGAGAGGAGCTGTTCCTAGTACGAGAGGACCGGAATGGACGAACCAATGGTGTTCCAGTTGTCGCGCCAGCGGCATTGCTGGGTAGCTAAGTTCGGAATGGATAACCGCTGAAAGCATCTAAGCGGGAAGCCAACCTCGAGATTAGATATCCCTTTCGATGGAAACATCGAAACTGAAGACCCCTTGAAGACTACAAGGTTGATAGGCCAGGTGTGTAAGCATAGCAATATGTTTAGCTAACTGGTACTAATCGGTCGTGAGGCTTGGCCACAACATTTAGCATGTTTCTACCCCCGTGTGTTTTCATGTACTTTTTAGCAAATTAAACAGGTAATACGAAATAGATGGCTACAATTTTTCGGTGGCGATAGCGAAGAGGCAACACCCGTTCCCATCCCGAACACGGCAGTTAAGCTCTTCAGCGCCGATGGTACTGCTTGGGAGACTGAGTGGGAGAGTAGGACGCTGCCGAAATTTTTTATATAAACCCGGAATCATCAAATGGTTCCGGGTTTTTTGTAATTATGGTCCAAACCCTCATCGCAAAAAAAATAACTGGTTTCATGAAGAGCAGGAGCGATGAAAATGTTAAAAGTAGTATTTAGTTGGGTTGTAGATGGAGCTGTTCTGCAGAACTTTGTTCAAGGGTTTCCCGTGATCGTTTTACTGCTGGTAATCGCAATATGTATTGCGATGCTGTCCAAGGGTGCCGACTGGATGATTGACGGTGTGGTTCATCTGGCCCGGAGAACCGGTTTACCGCGAATTGTCATCGGTGCCACGATTATTTCTCTTGGTACGACCACACCGGAAGCGGTGGTTTCGGTAATGGCAGCCTGGATGGGTAACCCCGGATTGGCACTCGGAAACGGCGTCGGGTCGATTATTGCTGATACCGGGTTGATTTTTGGTGTAACCTGCATGTGGACCACTGTGCCGGTCAATCGTTTTATTCTTAATCGCACCGGTTGGGTGCAGGTTGGAGCGGCAACGCTGCTGGTGGTTATTTCACTTGCTGCTTTGGCATCGATGCCTGACGGTCCGGTTTTGCAAAGATGGGTCGGCGTCATTTTTCTTATATTACTGGCAGGTTATATGTATATTACCTATGTATGGGCCAGGCAGGGCGCCGATATGGGTGTCGAAGAAGAGTCGGCGGATGACTCAGAGCTGATGGGAATGGGAAAATGCTGGTGGATGATTTTGGGCGGTCTTTTCATGGTGGTTTTGGGGGCCCGTTTTTTGGTCCCGAGTGCAGCGGAAATTGCTTACCGAATGGGTGTTCCGGATGATGTTGTCGCTGCAACCATGGTGGCATTCGGTACCTCGCTTCCAGAACTGATGACCGCAATAGCGGCAATCCGCAAACGGCACCCTGAAATTATGGTGGGCAATATTGTTGGTGCGGATGTGCTCAATTGTCTTTTCGTTATCGGTGCTGCCGCGATTGTACGACCGCTTGCGATTCCGCCCAATTTTTACAGCTTTCACTTCCCTGCGATGATCCTCATCCTCTATCCCTTTCGGGCTTTTATTTTTATGAACAAAGACGGTCAGTTTAAGAAGTGGCAGGGCGCTTGGCTTTTTGGCGTCTACCTGATTTATTTAATTCTCCAATATGTTTTTAACATCGGGACGGTTTAAAACTGGGGTCATAAGATTCCAGGCTAAGGGTTCGCACAAAAATAACTTCACATTTTAGCATCTTAGCTTCAGTCCATCTTTGACCGATGCCTCACTCGCAAAATCCTCGAAATAGCTCGCTATTCCAGTGGTTTTACTCTCTCGGATCAGCCAAACCTGAACCAAATCTAAGCGCTAATTCTGCGAAGTTATTTCTGCGCGAACCCTAAGATTTGGAATAAGTATCTCAAGTTTCGCACCTGATATTTTAAGGAAAATCGCATCAGGCATAGGGTAAAAAGAAATTTTTCTGGAAAAAATTAATGATGATTGCTTTGACAACGGCACAAAACCTTTTAAGAGTTATCATTTCAGAAGCAACTGATATTACGAAAAAAACCAGACCATCGCGTGCCTGTGCACGGTGATTACTTTATGGATACCGGTTAAAACTGATTGCCTCATTGTTTTTCCAAAAAATTTTATTTACCCCACACCAGATGCGGCACCGTGCCCTGTTGGGGATGTGAAACTTGAGTTAGAAATATATAAATTACAAAGCCTAAAAGCTATAAAAAGGAAAACGTAAAGTCAATGGGGAGTTTTGCGGTGACACCCGGAGAGCCATACATATACTTGCCCTTGCTTATCTGAAACGAAACCGTTATTTTGTGCATAGTAATGCTCGGATGGATTGGGGTATATCGATGTTCTTTTTAATAACGCCGGAATCGGATACTTTTCGCTGATGGCGGAGGCTACCGAGGAAAATATCCGGCACCTTTTTGAGGTGAACACATTTTCACCCATCGCATTGGTAAAGGCGCTGGTGCCCCACATGAAAGCCAGAGGGAAAGGGCGGGTAGTTAATATTGTTTCATGCGCCGGACGGGTACCGATTCCAACCGTGGGGGTTTACGGCGGGAGTAAATCCGCCCTTGCAGTCATGGGCAATACCATGCGTCTTGAGCTGGCACCGGTGGGTATCGACATTATCAATGTTTACCCTGGAACGGTGGATACTTCGTTCGAGGAAAATGCCCTTCGTGAAGAATCGCGTCCAGAGCTTTGTCCAACCGATCATTGCGGTTTGCCCCGATTTGACATTGCTGAAAATGTGCTTGCCGCTGCATCGGGTCCGCCCGGAGAAGTCTGGCTAGAGCGAAAAGGGAAATGGTTCTCAACTGCAGCCCTGATATGGCCAAAGCATGTGGAACGCCGCCTCAAGCCGATTTTGGACAGGGTCTTCCAGGGAAAATCTTTTAAAAAAAGACGTTGGCAGCTTTTGCAGATAGAACCAGCCCTTGCCTGCAATCTCAAATGTGTGATGTGTCCCTGGAAGCAGGTCAGTAAACAGGGAGAAAATAGAGGTATCATGTCAGAGACGATATGGGAATCTCTACCTGATAGTCTTCAAACCACAATGTGTTGAGGTGGAAATGTTTTTTAGAGGCTTAAAGACCAATATTGCGATCAATCTGGCGGTTCTTTTTTTGTTTGGAATGCTCTTGATCGATGTTGTAATGATTATCTTGACACAAAGGGATCTGCTAAAAACTGAAATTATAAAGGGGGATCTTCTGGTTGCGGCGATTGAAAGTCACTTGGCGCCTTATTTCGAATCCGGATCGGTTCGTTTTAATAAGACATTGGACCAAAAGCTTGACAATTTGGTCGTTGGCACGGAATTTTCTTGTGTGCTAATTATGGGTAATGATACCCGGGCGTTATATTTTCAGGGAACCGGCTGCATCATGAAAGATGATCTTTCGGTTCTTACGCGAAAAGCGCTTGAAATTGAAGAAAAAACAACCCGATATTTTGGTACAACCTGGGGTGTCCTTTGGAAACAAAGCCGGTACATGATTCTATCGTCTCCTATATATTCGGAAGAGAAAACCGTCGCTGCAGCCGGCATTCTGATCAACTTGGAAGGGATCTATGGTGTTTTGAGACGTTCGCAGCAGATATTGTTTATCTATATTCTGGTAAACACGATCATTCTGACTATGATCGGTCTTTATCAGATAGCGAAAAAAACGGTGAAACCGATGTATCGATTGGTTAAAAGCGCGGAAAATTACAGAGAAGATGATGACTTGTTTTTTTTACCCGAAAACGAAGATAACGAATTTCATACGCTTTCCAAGGCGCTTAACCGAATGCTGAAACGGATTTCAGAAGATAAAGAGAAACTCCAATCGAATGTGCATTCCCTGGAAAAGGCCAACATCGATTTGAAACAGGCCCAAAAAAGTATGATCAGTGCAGAAAAGATGGCCTCTGTTGGGAGGCTTTCTGCGGGCATCGCCCATGAAATCGGGAATCCCCTTGGAATTATCATTGGATATCTAGAACTTCTCAAACAGGAACATATTCCAACGGATGAGAAAAAGGAATATCTTATCCGTTCAGAGAATGAAATCAACCGAATCCATACGATTATCAGACAACTTCTCGATTTTTCGAGACAATCAAACGGCGATCTGGTGGAGGTTTCGGTACATGAGCTAATCGAAGATGTTATCCAAATGATTCAACTGCAACCGGTCATCTCAAACATACATTTAAAACGTAAGCTATCGGCGGAAAGAGACACCGTCGTTGCCGATCCCGACCAATTGAGACAGGTATTTTTAAATCTGATGATAAATGCGACAGATGCCATTTCTTTTAGTGAAAAAAAATCGGCCGGGGAACTCATCGTAGAGACTCGTACTCTATCCAATTTGGATATGGATTCGATTGATCAAAACCCCACGCTGAAGATCATGTATATCGATAATGGCATCGGGATTTCAGAGACGGATCTTGATAATATTTTTGATCCTTTTTATACAACAAAAGAGCCTGGAAAAGGAACCGGACTCGGTCTATGGGTTTGTTATATGATTATCGAAGGACTTGGCGGCAAAATCGAAGCCACCAGCAAAGAGGGTGAAGGGACTTGTGTTGCACTCCATCTGCCTCTTTTTAACCCTGATGCGGGATGAAATCATGGATCATGAGCATATTACCCAATTAGGATCTTTAAAAAAACGACTGTTGATCATCGATGATGAAAAGAACATGCGTCACATGCTATCATCGCTGCTTGAAAAATCGGGTTATCGGGTAGACACCGCTTCTGATGGATATGAGGGGCTTCAGGTAATTGAGCAAAAAAAGTATGACTATATTATCTGTGACTTGAAAATGCCCCGCATGGGAGGGCTGGAATTTATTAAATCGAGCCGGAAAAGCATTGGAGATGCAACCCTCATCATGATGTCGGCCTATGGAAACATCGATACCGCCATTGAAGCCATGAAACTGGGCGCTTACGATTATATATCAAAACCGTTTAAGACCGACGAGGTCCTCCTGACGTTAAAAAAAGCGGAGGAACGCGAACGTTTAAAAAACGAGAATATTCACCTTAAAAAACGGATTCAAAAAATCGAAGAAAATTACAACTTCGGAAATATGGTGGCAAAGAGTAAAGCCATGCAATCTATTTTTCAGTTGGCAAATAAGGCAGCACAATATAATACAACGGTGCTGATTTTCGGAGAGAGCGGGACCGGGAAAGAATTGATAGCAAAAGGTATCCATTTTACAGGTAAAAGATCAAAAATGCCTTTTATTGCAATCAACTGCGGAGGGATCCCTGAAAATTTACTGGAAAGCGAGTTGTTTGGATACAAAAAAGGAGCCTTCACCGGTGCGGATAGAGACAAAAAAGGACTCTTTGAAGACGCGGATCACGGCACCATTTTTCTCGACGAAATAGGAGAAATGCCTCCTTTCTTACAGGTGAAGCTTTTGCGAGCGCTGCAGGAAAGGGAGATCAGACCGATTGGCGGTTCAAAGACAAAGCGGATCGATGTCCGTGTGATTGCAGCAACAGCTAAGAATCTTGGAGATGAGATTAAGACTGGTATTTTTCGTGAAGACCTCTTTTACAGACTCAATGTATTGCCAATTGAGCTGCCACCACTCCGGGAACGGCCGGAAGATATTCCACTTTTATGTCAACATTTTATCAAACGGTATAATAATAAATTGAAAAAAGAAATAAACAGGATTGCCTCAGACAGTATGTCCCTCCTGCTGAAGCATCAGTGGCCGGGAAATGTTCGGGAGTTGGAGAATGCGGTTGAAAGGGCGGTTATCCTTTCTGAAACCACAGTGCTTTTACCGGAAAACTTTCCTCCTGATTTGGGAATTCAGACCAAAACAGATAAAATGGATGAAGTATTTGAGGGATTCTCGTTGAAGAGCGCCCAAAAGCAGTTGGAAAAAAAATTGATTGAAAAAGCCCTCATGGAAACCGGTGGAAACCGGACACATGCTGCCCGCCTTCTTGAGATCAGCCATCCTTCGCTATTGAGCAAAATCAAATCTTACAATATCGTTATCTGAGAATCTCAAGTTTCGCACTTGATATTTTTAGGAAAGCCGCATCAGGCAAAGGGTAAAAAGAAATTTTTCTGGAAAAAATTGATGATGGAAGTCAAGGCCGACTCATTTTAATTAAAGCCCTATCAAATTAGGTGGCTCGCTCCTAAGGATCGTCAGTGGACCGGGTTCAATTACTTCTGGCCGTTTATTTTGTCCCTTAACTTTCCGGAGCATTTAAACGTTACGACCTTTCTTTTCCGTAGCACCAAATCAGAGCCTGTTGCCGGGTTCCGACCCCTTCGTTCCATTTTGTTCTTTACACAGAATTTTCCAAATCCCGATATCAAGACATCCTCACCTTTTTCTAATGTGGTTTTAATGATTTCAAGAAGGGATTCGATGGTTTCGACGGACTTTTTTTTGGTAAATCCAAGTTCGTGTACCCTCGCAACAATATCACTCTTCGTTAATGCCATAGTGCCTCCTAATTAAATCCGATCTGTCAGATAAAGAGTTCCTTTTCTTTGTTTAATGTTTAATTGAGCTGATTTTTCCATATCCCTGCATGAATAAGAACGTGTAAGTAATCAAAATATATGGATTAAAAATAGATGTCAAGATGCAAAAAAGAAAAAAATGAGAATTTGTGCCAACTGAATTTTACGGGCATGCCTGTACGGATGAAAATCTGGTAATCGAACTTTTTTATTATGGATGGATCTTGAAGATGAACCAGCGTTATTTTATCAAAAGGAATTAAAAGGAATTAAAAGGTGGGGAGGGTCGGATATTTCCAAAAAAATCTCATCTTTTGACTTAGATCAATGAAATCGATGGATGATACGGTATTATTACATCCAAACTGACAATTACATGGTTTTTGGGACCATAAAATATTTAACACCTGCGGAGAGAATAGATGAATGAATATTTAAACAGAGGTATCAAGGAAATCATCACTGAATTTCCTGAGATCGAAGGCATTTTAAATGATTATGAAATTGGTTGTGGGCCGTGCAGTGTCGGAACCTGTCTTCTTAAAGATATTGTGACGATTCATCGCCTTACCGAAGGCCAGGAGCAGGAGCTGATGGCCAGAATCGCCAAAGCGATACACCCGGATAAAGATATAAAGATCCCTGAAACTGAGAAAAGAACCGAGGTTAAACCCAAAGAATTCAGATATGCGCCACCGATTAAAAAACTGGTTGATGAACATGTTTTGATCAAACGATGGATTGCATTGATTCCTCAAGTCGTCGACTATTGTGATGTAAAAACCGAAGAAGGCCGCCAACTCATTCTTGACGGGGTAGATTTAATACGATCTTACGCTGACAAATTCCACCATGCCAAGGAGGAAGATATTCTTTTTAAATATTTTGATGAAGATTCAGACATCATAAAAGTGATGCACGAAGATCACACGCGCGCCAGGGCTTATGTAAAAGCCATACTTGATGCGCTTGACAAGGGGGATGAAACCGCCATTTCGGAAAACCTGATGGCCTATCGAGAACTTCTCACCGAGCATATCAAAAAGGAGGATGAAATTTTGTATCCCTGGATGGATAACAATCTCTCCACTACCCAGGTAGGAAAGCTTTATTCCCAGTTTGAAAAAGCTGATAAAGAGATTGGGTTTTCACCCGAAAAATATGAACATTTTATCATTAAACTAGAGGAAAAATTTAAACAAAAGGAGAAATAAAAAATGACTCAATTTGAAGGCTGCCCGGGTTCCCGGGTTATGAACTTTGAGGAGCAAGATGGTAACGATGCTGATCAGAGCGTCGGGAAAATCAAATCGCAACTGGGACAGTGGCCGATCCAAATGCACCTTATTTCACCCACCGCCCCTTACTATCAAGGCGCCGATGTGCTTCTGACAGCTGATTGTGTGGCCTATGCACTGGGTGATTTTCACCGTGAATATTTGAAAGGGAAAAGTATCGCCATTGCCTGCCCCAAGCTCGATGCGGAACAGGATATTTATCAGGAAAAAATAAAGGCCTGGTTCGATGATGCCAAGATTAATACCCTAACGGTGCTGATCATGCAGGTACCCTGCTGCATGGGGTTGATGAATTTAGTTCAGCAGGCGGCCCAATCAGCTGAGAGAAAAGTGCCAACCAAATGTGTCGTTGTCGGTGTTCAGGGAGACATTTTGCAGGAAGAGTGGGTTTAAGAAAATTAATTAAGCCGCTAAACAGGGAAATTTGATCTAACGGTTATGCGCACATTCCCTTTTGCATGTCAAATCAGGGCGAAGATCCCGTTTACGCCAGGGATCGGAACACACGAGCAGCGAATGAAATCGTTTTATTTACAACGGGTTTAAAACAATAAAGACAAACCAATGGCCAATATTCCAGATCAAAAATATGACGACATTTTCAGGGACTTCCTGAGCGAGGTCGACCCGATCCGATTAAAGGAACCATTTGCTGAGACACTTGGCGCCTTCAAAAAAGAAGACACAGTCTTGAAGTATACCTATATCGATGTGGTAAAGATGGCCGGCCATGCTTGTCCGACAACCGCCGGGGCGTTTTTGTGCTGCCGAGAAGCCCTGAAAAAACTTTACCCTGACGAAATTCCCATAAGAGGTGATATATCCATTGAGATCCATGGGGAACCTGATGAGGGGGTCTATGGCGTCATCGGCCAGGTATTCACCCTGTTGACAGGTGCCGCTCCTGCCAGTGGATTCAGGGGATTGGGACATAAATTCAAACGGAAGGATCTGCTCAAATTTTGTTTGAAAAAAAACGATTCAAATACACTCTCCTTTGATTTTAAAAGATTGGACAACAACCGAACGGTTTGCGTTACATACGATCCCGGTAAAATTCCTTTCGCCAGGGAGAAGGCAGTGAGGCTGGGAGAATTGCTGGAGAAGGTGGTTTGGGAGGCCGCAAAGAAGGACGAAAGAATTGAATTTCAAAATCTTTGGATGGAAAAAGTACGAGACATGTTGGTGGAAGAAAAAGAGATGAACCGATGGATAAAAATAGGGGAAAAAAATGAATAGAACAAGAGAGATAAAAACAATCGATCCGCGCGGGCTTGAGCATCATGAAAAAGAAGAGTTGATCTTTCCCAGCCTTGAGGAGCTCTTGAAGGGTGAATCACTGAGGATTGTAATGGAATTTAATCCGCTCCCCCTGGTTTATCTGTTGAAGACACGCGGTGAATTCGAGGTTTTTTATGAAAAAGAAGGACCGGAAGAATGGATTCTGGTGGTAAAACGGATTGCCGTTGACGAAAATAAAAAAGAACAGCTGAAGGAAATGGTGCAGAAGTTAAAAAGAGGCGATATTTCTGAAGCGACCAAAAAGCAGGCGAAAAAGTTATTTCAGGCAGTTGACGCTAAAGGCATAAAGGATATGGAGCAGGAGCTGAAAAAACAGGAGCTTTCTCCCGAGGTGATCCGAAAAAATTTGTGTGATATACACCTGGAAGTTTTGAGAGAAAAGCTTGTGGATCAACAAATTGAGGTTGAAGCGCCCCACCCGGTGAATTCCTTCATGGAAGAGCACAAGATTATTCTTCAGAGTTTAAACGACCTGGGATCTGTCCTGGAGAAACTTAACAAGTCTAAAAGTTTCGAAAATTTTAATCCGGAGCTTGAAAAATTAAGGGATTGTTCCCATCACCTGGTGGAAGCAGAAAGCCATCACCAGAGAGAGGAAGAAGCTTTGTTCCCGAAGCTCGAAGACCAAGAAATCTCCGAGCCGGTGGAAATCATGAAATTAGACCATGTGGAATTTCGAAAAAGAAAGCAGGCGTTGTATCAACTCTCCCATAACCCCGGAGATTACCAATTTGACGTGTTTAAAAAAAGATGTATCGAGCTGGGAGAATACCTGATAGAAGAACTCGAAAACCACATTTTTAAGGAAGACAACATTATTTACCAGATTGCTCTGCAGACGTTGAGCGAAAAAGAGTGGCAAGTTGTTAAGAGAGAATGTGACAAAATTGGATACTGTTGTTTTACTCCCCAGGATCAAACCGAAAAATCAAACTGACCTGACCCTCGAGATCCTTTACACTCACCACAGCATTATCAGAAGAGTTCCACTCTCCAGGTCTTGTTAAATCTCACTCTACGTGTTAAAAACCTTTCCAAAATGTACCCTGTCGATCGGATGTAGCTGGGTTCAATAAATTAAAGAGATTTCGAGGGAATATAATATAACCTATTGAAATCTATAATAATAATATGGAGCCGGCGGGCGGAATTGAACCGTCGACCTGCTGATTACGAATCAAAAACAGGGGTTTTTGTAAGTTTCTAAAATTACTTAACTTTTTGATTTTATTAAGAAAGTGGGTTGACACAATAGACACAAAAAACACAATTTAAATAATTTTGGTCACAAAATGGTCACAGAATTCGAAGACGGCCGCTAGATCATGCAATAAATGAAGAGGGGTACTAGAAGGCTCCCTATGGTAAATAATTTACCAAAGAGGAACCATCCGAAACGGCTAATCATTCACAATAAAAACAAAACAAATGATCCCTAGCTTGACATTTCAACTAGGTGCTAATAAACTATGGGCAGTTACATAACCCGTACACGTACACAAAAAGGAGGTGGCTGATGGGAAAGCGATCATCAAACAGCATGATTTTCAATCTATTGGCCAAAAAAGAAAAAGGTTTGTGGATCGGCCATTGCCTGGAACTTGACATAGTTGCCACGGCAGACAGCCTGGAGGTCCTCAAGAAGGATTTAACCGATCTGATCATCGCGCAAGTGGACTATGCTTTCAGCAACAACAACCTGGAAAACCTTTATCATCCCGCACCGTCCGAGGTTTGGGAAGAGTTTTTTAAGTGTCGCCCTGAAACAGAGGAAGAAATTGAAGTCCACTCAGAATTTCAAGACGACCGCCCGTTAAAATCGTTTGTCCCACCATGGATTATAGCTAAGACTTGTCTCTACGGAGAAAGCTGTATTGCCTAAAGGCACGTTGAAGTTAAGGGAGCTGCTTAATCGCCTAAAACCCTACGGGGTTGTTGTAATACCAGGGCGCGGCAGAGGGTCCGAATTGATACTTTTAAGGCCGGTCCCGCCAGGGGCGAAAACAGGGCCTCAATATCCCATAAAAAACCATGGAATGGGGACCGAAATCGCTAAACCTGTCATCTCGGCGCTTCTTCGAAGATTCAAAATAACAAACTTCTGGGATTAACGGTCAATATCTGTTCATCAACTCAAAGACGGCCGGTGGTACATCCAGTACCGGGCTCCTGTAATATCTAATAAGTAAACCTGTAATCCATAAACTTTTTTCTTGACAAGTACTTTGTGCTGATATAAGGTAGAGGTAACATCTAACTAAGGTAAACAATATGGATCATCCAGCAAAATACACGATTGGCGACATTCTTAAAGCCGTTGATGTGGAAAGGGAACGCTTCAAAGAATGGACGATGAAGGGTTTCATCGAATCCTCGGAAAAGGTCAGGCAGGGAAAGCGGATTCTGCATCTCTATTCACAGTTGGATGCTTATTGTATCGGGCTTTTTAAGCATTTGATTGAAAAGGCCGGTTTATCACGAGCATCCTCCGCAGCTTTTTGTCGAACGTGGAAAAAGGAAGCCAAAGAACTCCCCTTAAATCTGCCAGGCATTATGTGGAATTTTCTGGTCTTTTATCGGCGCGGTGATGAATTTTTTTGGCACCAACTCGTAAATCTTCATCCTCATTTAGCCGATGACGAAGAAGAGTGGTGGGATAGAGAATTGGAAAGAGCGTTATTGGGAACTGAGATTCAGGAGGCGATAAAAAAGTACCCGGATTTTGACAACATCATAGTGGTGAATTTTGCGAAGATAAGAGATGGTATAAACGAGAGATTAAAAAAATTGGAGTGATTTTTTTTGTTTACTTAAGGGGTGTATGCAACATCTAACTACTAAAGACCGACAGGGTGATTGATGGGTTTACCTGAACCTCGGAACTTCCAGGAGCTGATAGAACCGGATCTGGAAGATCTCCTCAAAGCCTCGGATGTTGCTAAGATCTTTCGATGCAGCAGGGCTCTAATTTATCGGATGGCGGATCGTGGACAACTGCCATGCGTCCGTTGGCCATGCCCTGGAATGGGCAAGAGGAAGACAAGAGAGACGGTTCGATTTAAAAAAGCTGTTGTCATTGCTTTTCTGGAGAAGCATGAAAAAGGATAAGGAGGGTACAGCAATTAAAAAACCCTGTAACACTTGCGGATCACGAAAACGGTGCCGGGATGAGAGCCGAGCCGTGGAAAGGGGATATAATGTTGATATTGGCCGGGGTTGGGCGCGAATATATATCCCAAAAACGCTTCTAAAGCCAAACTGTGGGGTTTTTCATAAATGGTTGAATTCGGATACCCCTAAAAAGATTATTAGAGACCCTGATTGGGTGCCAAGGCGTGAGTTGAATATCGGCCTACCAAAATATTCCGGAATGATGACTGGAGAGCGGAGAACGGGTGTTAAGCAGGGGTCAAGGGCCGTTTATGAAGATGCTTCCCCCTGGATGTGGAGCACACCCAAAACAGGCAGGCCCGATAAAGAAATGTGGAAGTTAATAGATGCCTGTATCACAAAAAAGCAGCACGAGGTACTGTTCCTGATCATTATAAAAAGGAAAAGCCTAACCGAGGCGGCTGGTGCTTTAGGGTTGAATCGCCAAGCCGCTATGGACCGGATCACTCAGGCCAAAAAGCGAATTAAAAAATCGGGCAAACTTTGGAAAAGCTGCAAAATCGCCTTTAAGCATGTGGCAGATTTTTAAAAGGAAAATCAGACATATAGGCGACTTTTACCTTTACTAATCCTATAGGTAGAAAATGTATAAAAAAAATTAAGAGGCATTAATTATGAAAAGCGATCGTTTTTGTATGAGGTTAAAGGAAGATGAATTATTCTGGCTCAAATCCTTCGCAAAGGAACGCGGCCAGTCAATGGCTGCGATGTTCCGTGAGGGGTTATCGATGTTGTTTAAAATGGAGGCGGCGGAGGAAATAGGCCTTGAGCCGGATTCGAAAAAAAAGGGCGTAATACCTGAAGATTTTATCAGGGAGGCGGTGGAATTTTATAACGCTTTTCCAGTTGATTTTTTGAAAGACGTTAAAATATTCGCAGACGACATGGCCCTACCGGTCCAAAACGTCATTGCCAACATTTTAATGAAAAGTTCGGCATATAGTTTCGCATGGCTGACGGTTTTTGGAAATCAACCGCCGGGTTTCCTGTCAGAGTTCAGATACGACGAAAAGGGCAAGCTAATCACCGGGCCGGAACTGCTGAAACAATTGACAACAGAAGCTGTCAGTCATCTTCAGGATCTTAAAAAAAAATTGGAGGGCGGTATTGAAGCAAAGACGGCGGTGGTGATCGATAAGCAATCGATGGCAGTTTTCCAGGAGTGCTTATTGTAGGCGGGATAGTGGCGAAAAAAAAATTCAGAAACCGTTCTTTCTGTTATTTGGAGCCCAGCCTGATCGAGAGCGACGCTTTCCTCAATCTATCTGGAAAAGCAGCCATGATCTGTCTGATTCGGTTCCACCAAAAGGCCTATAGGAAACGTACTAGCAAAAAAAAAGGGGGCATGAAAGAACTTATCATCACCAATAACGGGCAGATTGTTTTTCCCTATTCAGAGGCCGTAGCGTTGGGGTTAAAATCAAGTCGAACGTTTTACAAGGTTCTCCACGAACTCGTTGAGGAAAAGGGATTCGTTGATGTCGCTACCCCCGGTAACTGGTATTTAAAAGAGTTGACCAAATATTCGATAAGCGGAAGGTGGAAAAGATACGGGACCTCGGATTTTGAGCAGGTCAAAATGCCGCGTGGACTTCCGGAAGGTTTGGGCTTTAAAGGCAAAGCTCGCTTTACTGGGGTAAAGTGATGTGGCTTTACCAGGGTAAAGTGAAAGACCCTATTTATAAAAATCCTCGCTTTACTGGGGTACAGTGAGAAAAAATCGGAGAAAGTCCCTGAAAAGCGGCATGACGGGTGGAAGCAGGGGGGATTTTGTCTGTCGGTCTTAAATAACAGCCCTGCCTTTACCCCAGTAAAGTATTTATATAATTCAACCATGCAGGGTACACAAAAAACGCGAGGTCCAAGAATCGACGAAAAATGGATGATGAAAATATGGCATCATTGTTTGAGAGTTTAAAGGAAATCGAGGGATTAATTGAGAATTTAAACGAAATTCCCCCGGACGTATTTTCAGAAATTACGGATTTTATGAACGAAGCCGAAGAAATTCCGGATAGTGAATTTCAAGATTTGGCAGATCTGATGCCCAATGGTTTTGCAAGGGGCCAAGGGGCCGACGATTCTCCATCTTCACCAATACGCGAAAGGATGGACCGGATCCGGGACAAAATGATCCGAAAACAGAAACAGGATTGGCAGAATGGTTATTGATAATGCACCAATTGGTGTCAAGGTATATTAACTAAACACGGAGAAAAAAAGATGAAAAATGGAGTCGTAAAGTGGTTTTCAGAAACCAAAGGGTTTGGATTTATCGAACAAGAAGATGGCCCGGATGTATTCGTCCATCATTCCGGAATCTCTACGGAGGGGTTTGGATCACTCAATGAGGGTGATCGTGTCACCTTCGAAGTTGAGCAAAGTGAAAAAGGGAAAAAAGCTACAAACGTCTCAACATGTTAGGATGGACGATTGAAGAGTAGGTTAAACTTTACAGACTCGGGCGGCCCACCTCGCCGGGTAACTGCCCTGGACCGGGGCCGACACATACTTTTTCCCTCTCCTCTGTGTTGGCCCCAATTTCACAACAAACAAAAAGGAGTGAAAACCATGGGAGCAAGTGCAAGTGGAGGGTTTTATTTCAATATGAAGGAGCCGGAAATGGCAACACAAGACCGGCAGGCGCGAATCGACAGAGTAAAAGAAAACCATATAGAGTTATTACGATTGGTCTATCGAGACTTTTTCCAGTTGTCTCAAGATGGTAATTGCGATGACCTTGCGTTCTTGATCAATACAATGGGCCACATTATCCGGAGCGCCCAACAGATGATAATAGATAGCAAAAAGTGTATTGATTGTCAGCATCTTGATTGCAGTGCGGCAGGGACCGGCGACGGGGTTGTCGATGAATCGTGAGTCTGTCACCGGTATGAGGCGGGATGGTGGTACGGTCAAGGTTTGGGCTTTCAAAACAAAGTACGGTTTACCGGGGTAAAGTGACGTGGCTTTAGCACAGCAAATATTTTTTGCTGATAAGTTTAAGGGTCCGATTATTGATCCTGAGATTGATCATTTTCTTTCTTTAGAAATTGTTCAATATCGAAAGGCATATCTTTTTTTAATTCAAAGGATTTTAAAACACCCATTAAAGACTGCATCGTGGCTCTCTGATCGGTATATATAGAATTGCTGAGCATTATGAACTGTTCTTTGGTAGGCGTTATATTGTTGCTATCAATTTGACCGGTAAGATGTGCGGCATAGTTTGCTTTCTCTTTTAGATTTTGTAGGATTCCTTGAATAACCATATAATGCTTTGTATTGTCATTTTTTTTTCGTTCGTGCAACCAAAGCATTAAACCTATTATGACTAAAGTCCATGAAACGAGTTCGTGAATACTGACTGTTAATTGAGTTTGAATAAAAGACATAATTTATTTCCTTTCTTTCTAACGATAGAGCTACCCACTCGCCTGTTTTTGGCGTCTGGTTAAGCGATTGGTGTGAGTCTTAAATTTTGATAACACGTATTTAATATGAAAAGCAATAAAAAATATAAAACAATTGAGAGACCACTAAAAAGGTGGGATGACTAATGGTTAAGATATGTGAGTATTGCTTCAACATCTTCAATCATGATGTGAAAACCTGCCCCATGAGAAGTTGCGGCGGGTGGTCCCTAATTGGTGTTGACGATATGATGGCCGAGGTATTGATGCACTATTGGATGGCAGGCTATCAGACAATATTCAGTTGTGCAGGTCACTTGTATGAGAATCTTTTCAACCCTTATATTGGATTTGGGTTTCATCATGAAGGACCAGAGGGACCATTAAACATCGAGTATTGCAGAGAGACGCTAAGCAGACTTCATGACTACCTGGTTAAATTCAATAAGGATCACCGGGTCATTATTGAAAAGCCGAAACAATATAACAATAGGGACATGTTCGAGGTCAAGGCAATAGAAACCATCAAAGCAATAGAGCACAAGGATTACAGTGTCCGTTCAGTACGACTGGGCGTGCAGGGTCAATTCATTGGGTTTCTATATGATGCGCTTGAAGACTTACCGATTGATGATTGACCAGTTGTTACCGTTTTCGGCGTGAACCTGCGCCCGGGTGCTTCAAGAGTGTAATTAAATGATAAGGTGGATAACTTATTGAAATCATTGGGGATAACGGGAGGTAATTCTTATTTGCCTTAGTCGTTGAGATCGAGTATTCCAGCTATCCGCTTACAAGCGCAAGTTAACATAGGGGGGGGTCAACCGAATTCGACAGATATGAAAAACTCATTTGAGGATCTAATAGACAGTTTACACACTGTTGATGAAATGATGGAAGACGTGCAAACGCTTGATGTTGAAGGTTTAAAGTCAGAACAGGATATCATAAATGACCTAATCAACCCTCTCGCCATGGAAGAGCTTTTAAACGATTTGTCATCAAAAGAGGACATTTTAAACGATTTCAAGGGGGTTTGAAAGGCATCCAAAGGGGTTTCAAACACAATTAGTGAAATAAAAAACAAATAAATCATACTTTTTCGATCTGATCAATCGAAAGGTCTAAAACAAGAAATTTGAGGGTAGGTGTAAGGCACTACTAACCGCAAACGCGGTGTGTTTTCGCTGCCCTTTTTTACAGATAGGAACAAAAAAACGCTTTTACCCCCGGATCGGATACCCTTTTTGGGGATCGAGCGCACCAAAAAATCTAACCACGTGTGAAGCGAAACCGTTTTGCACCGCTGGTCATAATCCATCCTGAAAAGGCGAGACCGCTTGAAAAACAGGAGGGCGTGTTGGCGATACCGCCAATGATAAAAGAAATGATAAAAGAAAGGAGTGTTCTTTTAATGGATACTGTTCAAGACAGAATCAATGCCCTTGACGCGGAACTTGGTGTCATGCGGCAACAGTTGGTCTCAGAGGATCGCAATCCGTATGAACATGAAAAAGAAAAAGGGCGGGCGATCGTTCGAGAGATCGAATTTTTAGAAAAAAAACTTCCGGTTCCGGGACCGACGGCGGGTATAAAGCCAGATCCAACATGGATAAACGGAATAATGCCAGGGAGTGATGACCATAATAATACAAGGAGTACAAGCAGAATGGAAAATAAATTTAAAAATGATGGTGAATTTTTTCAGGCGGTCGCTCGGGCAAGTGTGCCGAATGGGACGCTTGACAAGCGCCTTGAATCAAGGGCGGCAAGTGGTATGAATGTCGCCATACCGAGCGAGGGTGGGTTAATTAATAGCCCCGTGCTGGCGTAAGTTAGCAATGAAAACGCCGTGAATTGCTGGAACACCGTAACAGGTAGTGCTGACGGCAATCAGCAGCGAAGCGCTAAAAACGACTGGAGGGTCTTTTTAGTGAACGTTCAACGACTATCCCTTTAAGGGAGTACACTTCAAGCGAGGTGGAAGCGCGGTGCCTACTGTTAGGGGCGATTTTAAGAAACAGTTGGATGATATAGTCTGGTCTGCATAGAAATATGCAGCAGTTTGTAAGGCGACGGATGGCTGTTTAGCGAACGCCATTGAACAAAAACGTTATAGTCAGCGAAGATTTTACAAATACAGTACTTTCCAATATTTGGGATAACAACGATCTTTTAAAACGTTGTTTTCGTATTCCGGTTAAATCGAACACAGTCAAATTGCCGAGGATCGTCGAAACCAGTCGGACCGCGGGAAATCGCATGGGCGGAATTCGAGGATATTGGGGGCCAGTTGAAGGCGGCCAGTACACTAAGAGCAAACCCGGACTCGGCATGCTGGAATTAAATCTTAATAAATTGACAGGGCTTTGTTACGCCACAGAAGAGCTACTCGAAGACACCGGTTTGTTAGGCGTGATCCTTCAAAAAGGATTCGAGGATGAATTCCAATTCCTGATCCAAGATGCCATTATGAGTGGATCGGGGGCTGGGATGCCGCTCGGGATTTTTAACAGCGGTGGAATTGTAAGTGTTGCCAAGGAGACAGGACAGGCGGCAGATACTATAGTGGCGGAAAATATTTTTAAAGCTTGGTCGAGGCTACTCCCTTCCAGCCAGAAAAATAGTGTATGGTTGGTAAATAATGATTGTCTACCGCAATTATTCACAATGTCCATAGCAGTGGGCACGGGAGGTGCTCCAATTTACCTACCTTCGAATGGCGCGGCTGATGCTCCTTTCGGAACACTCCTGGGGAGGCCTCTGCTCGCCATTGAGCAAGCAAAAACCATCGGAGATTCTGGGGATATTTCGCTTTGCGATTTTACCAATGGCTATATAATCGCAGAAAAGTCAAGCGGAATGAGAGCTGATATCAGCGTTCACTACAGATTTATAAATGGAGAAGCTGTATACAGATTTCAGATGAGGCTCGACGGCCAGCCTGTCCTCTCAAGCCCCATAACTCCAGCAAATGGATCGAACACTTTGGCCCATTTCGTAAAGCTGGATGCTCGATAACCTAAACAACCTAATCAAGGGGGCTTTCGGGTCCCCTTATCCCTACCCCTGGCCGACTGAGGCTTTGATAGTCAAACGATCTCCTTATAGTGCAGGGATAGCGTAAGGATATAAAAGAGTATGGTCGACCTGGCTTCGATGGTTCTTCTTTAACCGGGATTATATTTCAATTTCTTTTGGTCCCGGGGAGTTTTCAGGCTGTCGGATCTCAAAAGGGTTTTCCTGCCCAAAGGTCGGCACAAGGCGGGCCTTCTTTCTTGGTCGTGGTCTCGCGTCCAGGAGTCTTTCACCCGTCGGAAAAAGGGGCCGGTCTATTCTTGGGGGTCGGCCTCATTTCCCCATAATTGAGTGAAAGTAATACAATTGTACTCATTGGAGTTTATTCATATGAAATGTTCTTCATTGAAAAAATGGCATACGAAAAAACTTGACATCCTAATTTGATATGATACGTGTAATATTGTCAAAAAAAGGTAACCGGGAGGTCACACGTCAGATGGCTATCTTAATTTGTAGGCCCTATTTTATTAAATTAGCGGAGATGCCTCATATCGTAAGGTACGGGGGAGCCTGTTACCGGGCTTTGACACATCTCCGCTTTTTTTTATAGAGCGCGATAACATCAAAAGGGAAGAACAATGGAAATAAAAAACCAAAGAAAATATTTGGAGGGTTAAGGTGTGAAGGGTTGGGTATACATAATTTCTAACAAAGCAATGCCGGATTTAATAAAAGTCGGCTATTCGAGACAAGACCCCGAACATAGGGCTGAAGAGTTAGGCGGCACACACTCCCCACATCCTTACAAAGTTGAATATGAGATACTTATCGAACAACCAGATAAAATTGAAGGACTTGCCCATAGAGCTCTTTCTGAGTATCGTGAAGGCAAAGAGTGGTTTCGTTGTACAGTTGAAGAGGGAATTGCTGCTGTCAAAGAGGTGGCTGCTGACAAGATAATAAATGAAACCTTTAAACATGCGGATCGGAAAAAATCAGAAGAATTACAGAGGCAAAATGCGGAAAAGCAGCGTAAAGAGGATGAAAATAGAAAGAGAGACAGTTTACTTCACCAAAAAGAAAATGAGATTAACGACAAATATAAAAAACTTATTGAGTCAGAATTTCCCAAACGCTCCCTTGGGTTATCGTGGCTTTTTACGTCGGGGATACTGTTTTGGCTTTCGGCTGGATTGTTATCCGAAATTTATCGCATTGGCTTTTTAACTATAGCGTTTTTTTGCCTTTTAGCTGGTGCACTGCCTGAATATTTTATAAAATCATATCTAAACAATCGTGATAAAAAATCGAAAAGATATAATTCGCTGATTGCAGATAGAGACAAAGAATTAAAAACCTTGAAAGATAAATATAGAAATATAAATGAACTCCAGAGCGTATCAATTGGAAATACAGAAAATAATAATGTTTCCTGCCCTCATTGTAGAAAAAACATTGGTTTTTCTCCCTATTTCATAGAGCGTAATCTTGTTGAAGGCTTTAATCGTATTAAGTGTCCTTTCTGCTCACAAGAATTTACATGTGAGAAGAAAGAGGAGGGATTTATCGATGAAGAATTTAGATTTAGGAAGTTTAGAGTGGGCTCTTTCTCAGAGTGACCTAAAGCTGGACTTAGGCTTTGCTCGAACGGCAACCGGAAATGAACGTTTAGACAATGCTCCGATTAAGGCGGGCTTTTTTTGGAGTCGTGGAACAGAGCAGGTTTATAGTATCGAAGTAACAAAGGACGAGTTGATTGCTTTAATTCAGTCACTTGATTCTAAAGGCGTGAAAGTGCCGGAGGAGTTTAACGAAGCACTTCAAGAGTTCCCGACTTAAAGACTGATAGCTGTGGGTTAAGATCACCTCAGATGCCGCATCTTGACCGGTCTTATACCAAACATAATTTAAATTGCCCGGGCCAGGATCGCTCCGGTCTCGGGTGAAAAAAAAGGAGGGGGTAAATATGAAATCGATCTTAATTATTTGCTTTGTATTAGTATTTTTACCTTCTGTAAATATTCAAGCAACCGATTATGATTTTGGTTTTACTGGGGAATTCAAAGAAAATATTTTATCCGAGTTTGACTTAGATTTGGAGGGCGAGGATGATATAGATGCCTTGTCACAAAAGAAAGTGAAGGCTCTCACTATTGGAATAAAAAATTACAGCAAACCCGATAATCCTAAATACGAAATTTTTGATTATTATTCATATCATTGGCCCGGATATAGCAAGTGGTGGATTGGTTTTATTGTAGTCAACTATGACAGAACAACCGTTCCATGCAAAGTGACAATGAAAATTTTAGGACCAAAAAATGATACAATTATCAGAAATGCAGTTTTACAGCCCAGACAAGCAACAATTTTTACTGCAAAAGTCAATCTCGCAAACCAAGTAGCGTTATATACCCTACAAGGAAAAGTTGAAGGAAATTACATCACATCCGGAAATATGGTCATAACAAGATTTTATATTTATGATGTATGGTGATTCATTAAAGCAGACTAAAAAAACGTGCTCGCGGCGCTGTTTTCCTTCCGGGCATACTGGGTCTTTGGGAGAATACCTACCTTGCCCATGCCGCGAGCACTTCTAAAAAAAGAAAGATGTAACAACCGAACAACTGGAATCGGAAAAAACTTGACATTTTAGCCTGGGACGTTAGAGGATGGTTTCATTCTTGACGAAAAACATGAGGTAACTACTCAGATAACAAATCGTTCAAGCGGACGGCAAAAGACGCCGCCGCTTAACTCAGCGTTGGGGCTTGGAGTTCGTTCATAGAATCTCAAACAAATCTTTGGAGCATAGTTAATGTCTAAAAATGAAAAAATATCTGATTTTGATTACTTAACTCATTTGAGACAGCAGTATGATTTTTTAACTTCAGATGTTTTACAATATGAAAACGGTAAATCACATTTTGGGGCAAAAATAGCTGCCACCTTGCGAACTATTTTTCACGAAACTATCAGTTCGAAATCTATTTTGCCACAGTTGGCTGAAAAATCTGGGATAAAGCTGAAATTTAAAAGTAAAAGACAGGATTTCATTGTTGATCCACATTTAACACTTTACCTTGGGTTCATGGTGGGCAAACGTATAATGCCACGGGATTATTTTAATGCCCCTTTCTTTATAGATATAGATTTTGAGACCTATTGGAATGCTGTAGTTTATAAAGAAGGTGATATAATTTATACAAGGAAGCAAATGATATTATTTACGGCAAACAAATGGGGTGGTTCACATGTTGATCCTGAAATTCCGTCAAAATTTCTCAAATTAATTGATTCATCAGCCCCCAAATTAATTTCTAAAGCTTATGGTGAAGAGACCATTATTACTCGTGTTGTATATGAAACCTCGGTTCAAGTTTTGATTCTTTTACAGAATTTAATACCAACTCTTGAAGGAATTATTGTCCCATAATCAATATCGTTGAAATTTTGGCCGAACAAGGCGCTTAACTCAAACTGCTAGTACCGGGGCGTTTTGCCCGTCGTTGGTGTTAATATCATTTAGAGCTTTCCGTGAGGCCTTAGCCTTTTATCCACCGCTGGTTAGTTCTGGGTTATATGCCACTATATGGAACAAAAAATGCTATTTGACCGAAATGCGAGTGGGAATGATCCAGCGTATACGGCTCTTAGAGATCGTGAAGATCTGAAACCCTATCGAGATGAAGTTGAATTGCTTTGGACAAAGTTCGAACCATATTCAGATAGGCAGTTTCATCGAGAAATTCGTGATAACTTCGTATCTAGGTATTGGGAGATGTATTTAGGTTGCTCACTTCTTGAACAGGGGAAAAAGCTCAAGAAAAAACCTGCTAAAGGTCCAGATCTGGCAGTCGACATGGAAGATGGGCGGACTTGTTGGATTGAGGCAGTCGCGCCTGAGGTAGGTTCGGGAAACGATGCAGTACCAGAAATTGGAAAGGGAGGTTGGGCACCAAAAGATAGAATTTTATTGAGAATTCGATCTGCTATCTACGATAAGTACAAAATATACAGACAATGGATTAAAGACAGAGTTGTAGGAAAAAACGACCCTTTTTTGATTGGGGTGAATCTTAATAAAATTCAATTTGCCATGGGTGATGATGAACCTCCATACATCATACAGGCTGTATTCCCAATTGGTGGCCTTGCCTCAGTAGTTGACACTAAAACATTAGAAGTTGTCAGCCAGGAATACTCTCATAAGCCAAGTGTATGCAAGGTTTCGGGAGAACGAATCTCAACAAACATTTTTTTGGACCGCAGATATGAAGGCATAAGCGCTGTCTTATACTCGACTGTAGACGATTATCGATATCCGAGGCAACAAAAGCATGACTTTAAAGTCGTTTATAATCCATTGGCTCTAAACTCCCTATCAAATAAATGGCTCACGTGTAGTTCTGTATATTGGGTAGAGAATAATAAATTAGAGTCGAGATAAGGCACATAACTTGCGCCTGCACCAGATTGCTTATAGAACGCGGCTGATGAGGCGCGACGTTATGCATTAAAGAGAACTACAATAATTCCGAAACACATGATTCGTTACCTTCTGATGTTTTTAATTTTTTGTTTTGAATAAATATAACTTCTGTTGACTGACAAGTATCTTAAAAGGAACTTAAAATGATTGAGATCCCCACTGTTTTTATTTTAGGTGCTGGAGCCAGTGCGCCCTATGGATATTCTACAGGAGCTGGGTTAAGTACCAAAATTGTAAACGAGTTCTACGATAAACTTGAAGCATTATTAAAAAATGATTCTTCGTTAAGTGAAACTGATATGAAATTGCATTTGAGAGAAGCAAAACTCTTCTTAGATGTTTTCGAAAAAGCCCCCGTATCTATTGATAAATTTCTGTCAATAAATCCATTTTTTTCATCCTATGGCAAAATCGCAATAACACTTAACATACTCAACGAAGAAAAATCGAGCAAATCTCTGAAAGAAATGGATTCCTCTGATTCTAAGCAGGACTGGTATAAATTGTTATTCGAAAGAATGGTTTCCACGCTTAATAACTCTTCAGATTTCGATAGGTTTCGTGAAAATAAGGTCGCTTTTATAACATTTAATTATGATCGATCTCTAGATCATTTTATTTACAAAAGTTTTCGAAATACATTCTGGCAAAGCCGCGATGATTTTGAACGTTCCTTAAACCTAAACGATTTTAAAAAATATATTCCTTTTCCCTTAATCCATGTATATGGTCAAGTTGATAAAATAAGATGGCATGGGGGTTCATATTACAGAGACAGAGAGAACTTTGATTTTACCAAAATCGAAGAGTTATCCCATAATATTAGAGTCATTGGTGAAAGATCTAATGGCTTAAAAGATGAAATTTCAGAAGTGATTACTAACCATAAAAGAATTTTTATTCTGGGTTTTGGATATGCAGATGAAAATTTGGAAGCGATTGGGCTTCCAGGACCGGTTAATGAAGAGTGGAATATATATGGCACTGCAAAAGGTATGAAAGAAAAAGAAATTAAAGAAAAAAGGTATATTTTCACACACAACTTTAGGGATCAAAATTTTACGTATTTTAATCCTTACATCGAAGATATAAATTGCTATGAACTTTTAAAAAAGTATTTATAGCTTCGTAATAAAATTGCATAACCATGTGCTTGACGCCGACTTGGGTTTCGCCAGCGCTCAACCCCAGCTGGGCCAGCACCATGTTGAAGAGTAGAGGGGGGGATTATGGCAATTTTAGCGCAATGCCCAATATGTAAACAAAGGCAGAGGAAAGCACCTCTAAAACACAAAATTTTTGAAGAACCCAATAATAGTATGATATTAACAATGTATGGGACCAATCACCATTTTTGATAAATCATTTTTGCAGTCATTGAACATCGACGAATCGGTTTGGTTTGATAAATTCTTTATGACCAATATCACGCCACTTTTTTATGTAGAAACCCTTGCTGATTTGGAAAAAGCATCTAGGGCGGGGCTTACTCCCGAACAAGAGGTTGGTGTTATTGCGGACAAAACACCACAAATGGGTTCGAACCCTAATTGCCATCACGCGCAATTGTGCGTTCAAAACCTTATGGGCAACCCTGTTACAATGGACGGTCGAATTCTTTTGTCAGGAGGAAGGCCGGTTAAAACTGCGGACCAAAGTGGTATTATATTTGATATAGCCCCCGAAGCTGAGGCTCTTGAAAGATGGTGCAATAGAGAATTTTTAATAATCGAAAGACGAATTGCGAAATCATGGCGAAAGTCGCTTGGTGCATTCGATATAGAGGGGGCCTTAAATCGATTTAACGATCTTGGAGTTAATGCAAATACCTGTAAGAAACTAGAAGATGCAAAATCAATTGCGGATTTTATTGTAGCTGCAAAGGGTTATTCATTTGGTCGCTTTCAGTTTTTATTTGACCTTCTTGGTCTTCCAGAGAGATTTTTTACACCCGTTTTTAAACGCTGGGGTTATGCCGGCTGCCCATCGCTTCAGACTTTCGCTCCTTATTCAGCACATATAGCATCGATAGAGCTTTTTTTCTATATAGCTGCTGCATCGAATCTCATTTCAAGGGTTGATGCTTCAAGTAAAATAGACTTAGCGTATCTGTTTTATTTGCCGTTTTGTATGATTTTTGTGTCATCCGATAAAATTCATAGACGGTGTTCATCTTTATTTATGCGGAATGACCAAGAATTTATATGGGGCCCGGACCTCAAGGCTGATCTTAAAAAAATTGATCAATATTATGATAACCTTCCCGACTCAGAAAAAGAAAAAGGTCTTCATTCGTTCGCAACATATCCGCCAAAAGAAGGTGACTTCCTTGTGACCAGGTTATGGGATCGGTTTCTTCCTAAATGGCGGGCGCAAAGCAAAACAAAACCCGTGCATCGTGATAAGTTGGTCAATGGCCGTATAGCGCAGCATGTCCGTAAATTTGCAAATGCAGAGACGCTAAAATCTCATCAAGCTGATTTTGATTTTAAAAATCCAGACGCGATGGTTGTAAAGAGATATGTACATATGAAAAGAGGAAAATGGTGGATATTGCCTAAGGATTTGCCGAATAAATAAGGAGGAGATGTTTGAATATCAGCATAGATAGGTTGGGGGATTATGTATAAAAGAGGAAATAGCTGGTATTCGGATTTTTGATTAAAGGGTTTTGATAATGCCAAAAAAAAATCGAGGGAGCAAAGTAAAAAAAAACAATAGGTGTCTGAATAAATAAGGGGAGATAACAATGGCAATCAGAAAGATCGCAAAGACATATCAAATCGATTATTACGATCCGAACGGCAAACGGATCAGAAAGTCATTCAAGAAAAAAAAGGATGCTGTGGCCGAGCTCGGGAAACGTGAATCGCTTATGGTCGAGGGCCGGTATCTGGATGTCAAAAAGGAATACACGGCGACCTTGGAAAAGTTGATTGATGTTTATAAAGACAACCATCAAGCGCAACCAAATTTTCGCATGAAAAAAATTTACCTTGAAAATTTCAAACAGTATTTTGGCGAGGATCGGATATTATCAAAGATCAGATATGTTGATGTGGAGACATACCGAAACCATTTGAGACAGAAGTTGACACCGAACAGAAAAATCAGAAGCGTCGCCAGTGTCAACAGGGAAATGTCTTGTCTTAGGCATTTATTCAGAAAAGGTTTTGAGTGGGAAATGATATATGAAAACCCTTTTACTAGGGGTCAATCCCTGCTATTGAAAGAAAATAATCAACGGTTACGGTTTCTCACAGAGGACGAAATCGACAGCCTTTTAGATGCCTGCTCAACAAGCGTTATTGAATTTCCAAACAGTAAAACACAAGTTAAAAAAACGACCCGGAAGGATATTCATTATATCAGGGATATCGTTGAATGTGCTTTGAACACCGGAATGCGAAAGGGCGAGTTGTTATCATTGATGTGGAGCCAGGTGCGAAATGGTTTTATTTATTTGACCAAGACTAAAACCAGCAATCCAAGACAAATTCCAATAAATGACGACCTAGCCGAACTGTTCAAAAGGATCAAAAAGCGACAAATAGTTGGGTCAAAACATGTTTTTATGTTTCAAAGGAAGCGCATTGATGATACAAAGATGGGATTCATTGCAGCGGTTAAAAGGGCAGGTTTAGAAGATTTTAAATTTCATGATTTACGGCATACATTTGCAAGCCAATTGGTAATGAAGGGAGGGAGCCTCAAGGACATACAGGAACTATTAGGGCACAAAACCATAGCCATGACCATGAGATATGCTCATCTTTCCGAGCCCCATAAAAAGAAAACGGTGAACCTTTTAACAGGACTCACCGTTTCCAAAAAGAAAAATTTTGGTCACAAAATGGTCACTTTTCTAAAATCTCAAAAACCCACCTCTCTGTAAACCCTTGATTTTATTGGAGCCGGCGGGCGGAATTGAACCGTCGACCTGCTGATTACGAATCAGCTGCTCTGCCATCTGAGCTACGCCGGCATATTGTAAGGATAAGCTATTGTGTATATAGATCGAAATCAAGAAAAAACTTCACTTCAAACTTTCATCAATTCGATACCTCAAAGGCGCAGCCGGATTTATTGTACAGGCATTCACGGAGCTGAAGCAGCCTATTTGACAGTTCAGATTTACCTGCGACTCCACCTCCCCACAGTTGTAATCCTCCCTTCATCGAAGGATGGGGAAAGGTTTTATCAGGATCTGCATTTTTTTTCAAATCGGTCCAACCTACCACTCATCTATTTTCCATCCTATCACATTTTACCCTTTAAATTTCTTTCTTACCACAATGAAACTGCTGCAAGGAGAATACGAACCCTTTACCGGCTGACCGCAGGAGGGGAATCTCCCTTGGTGGTGACAACAGTCGATGCGCTGCTGCAAAAAATCGTTCCGAAACATGAAATAACCGATTATGCCGAACTCATTATTGAAGGTGAGGAGATCGATCGGGATGGTTTGATTCAAAAACTCATTTCCGGTGGATATACCCGTTCTCTGATTGTTGAGGAACCGGGTGATTTTAGTCTGAGAGGTGGTATCCTGGACCTATATACACCTCTTTATTCATATCCATTGCGCATCGAACTGTCGGGAGAGACGGTTGATTCATTGCGATTTTTTTCCCCGGCTACCCAAAGGAGACAAAAAAGAATATCTGAGGCAATCATCCTTCCGGCAAAGGAAACGATAATAAAAGAGGATCGCCTGCATCATATCATCAGCCAAATCAGAAGAGAGGCCGCCGAGCTTGAAACGCCGGTCACTCAGGTGAGGAAAACGATCGATCAATTGAAAAATGAAGGTGCTTTCCCGGGGATAGAGGGTTTAATTCCATTCATTTATCCATCACTCGATACATTTTTCGATTATATTCCGAATCAGGCGCTCTTTATTTTGATGGGGTTGAAGGAACTTGAAATGGCTGCTGAAAAATCCCAGGAACAAGCCGTTAACAATTTCAGGACAGCCCGAGATGAGGGGAAACTCTGTGTTAAACCGAATCATCTTTACCTGGAGTGGGAAAAGGCAAAAGCAACCTTTATGGGGAAGAAACCGTTGATCTTTGAAAGACTTCCATTGTCAATCGGCGTTTCCCACGCGAATCAGGACGTTCAATCATGTCGTTTTTTTGTGGAAGAAAACAGCGAGTTAAGCGGAAAGCTCCAACGCAAAAGGGAAAAGGAGCATTTTTTTCTCCACCTTGCTACCTGGATCAAAGATCAAACCGCCGCTGGTTGCGATACCTTTCTTGTTTGTGGTACCGACTCACAAGCCGAGCGGTTGAATTCACTCCTTTTTCCCTATGATATACACCCCGAAACATTTAACGGTTTTCCTGAGATTGCATCGGCAGGAAAATTGAAAAAAGGGCGGGTGTACCTTTGCATTGGTGAGATTTCACAGGGGTTTGTGTGGCCGGCGGAAGCACTGGCGCTAGTGACTGAAGAAGAAATATTCGGCACGAAACGACGAAAACGGAAAAAATCCGACCAAAGGATTCGATCAGAGCGGATTGCCTTTGAAGATCTCAAAAAAGGAAACCTGGTTGTTCACACTGAACACGGTATCGGGAGATATGGGGGCCTCGTCAGGCTCAAATTAAATGGCGCTTCAAACGATTATCTTCTGATTATCTACAGAGATAACGATAAGCTCTATCTTCCTGTAGATTGCATGAATATGGTTCGAAAGTATGTCGGGGTTGATAACTTTCACCCGGTGCTTGATAAAATGGGTGGCAAGTCCTGGGAAAGAATTAAAAAACGTATCAAACGATCGGCCGAGAAGATCGCCGGGGAACTGTTAAAGCTCTATGCGGCGCGAAAGGTGAAAAAAGGGTATGCTTTCGGATCTCCTGACACTTATTTTCGCGACTTTGAAGCTGCTTTTCCATTTGAAGAGACAAATGATCAACTCAAGGCAATTGAGGATGTCCTTGAAGATATGGCAAAACCAACAGCAATGGATCGCCTGGTTTGTGGAGATGTGGGTTACGGTAAGACGGAGGTGGCGCTACGGGCATCCTATATGGCTGCAAATGACGGAAAACAGGTGGCAATCCTTGTTCCGACCACTGTCCTCGCAGAGCAACATTATGCAACTTTTTCAAAACGGTTCGAACCATACCCGATCCATGTGAATTGCCTGAGCAGATTCCGCCCGCCGAGTGAACAGCGTTCCATCATACACGATCTTAAAACAGGCGAGTTAGATATTGTCATCGGAACCCATCGCCTTCTCCAGAAGGATGTATCTTTTAAAGATTTGGGACTGATCATCATGGACGAGGAGCAGCGATTTGGTGTCAAACACAAGGAGAAGTTGAAAAAGATGAGGAACACGGTGGATGTTCTGGCGTTGACGGCAACGCCGATTCCTCGAACCCTTCATATCTCTCTGATGGGGATACGGGATATCAGTATTATTTCGACCCCTCCGGAGCAGCGGCATTCCATCATCACCTATATTTCTGAAATGGATGATGCACTCGTTTCTGAGGCGATTCGGAAAGAGCTTGACAGAAAGGGACAAATTTTCTTTGTCCACAACAATATTAAGACCATATCGGCAATGGCAAAATATTTAAAAGAATTGGTGCCTGAGGTGAAGCTGGGTGTGGCACACGGTCGTTTAGATGGGGATGACCTGGAGAAGGTGATGATGTCGTTTCTTTGCAGAGAAATTGACCTGTTGGTCTGCACCACCATCATCGAGGCAGGATTGGACATCCCCTCTGCAAACACCATACTGGTGAATCGAGCGGATCGATTCGGTTTGGGGCAGATCTATCAGCTGCGGGGTCGTGTGGGACGAGCGGAAGAACAGGCCTATGCCTACCTCTTTATCCCCAAGGAAAGCCTTCTTGGCATTGATGCGCAAAAGAGACTAAAAGTATTGATGGAACACAGTGATCTCGGTTCAGGATTTCAGATCGCCATGAGTGATTTGGAAATCAGAGGCGGCGGTACTGTTCTAGGCGCATCCCAGTCGGGCCATATTGCGGCGGTTGGATATGACATGTTTCTTCAGCTCATGGAAAACGCCATGGCTGAATTGAAAGGGGATCCCCTCCCCAAAGCCCTGGAGCCGGAAATACACCTGGACTTACCGGCATATCTTCCGGAGACCTATATCCCGGATATCGACCAGCGGCTTTCAGCATATCGCCGTCTGACAAAGGTAACCGAATTGAATGAGATATCGGATTTTAAAGGGGAGCTGATCGATCGGTTTGGCGCTCTACCCCGGGAGGCGGTCAACCTGCTCTCAAAAGTGTTATTGAGGGTGTTATCGATCAAAGCCGGAGTCAAACGACTCGATCTTGTCGGGCCTCAACTGATGCTCTATTTTTCTGAAGCCCACATAAAGGATCCAACCGGTATCATTGAGATGATCGGCTCGAATCCTAAAAAATTTGAATTTACATCAGATCAGGTCTTGAAAGCCAGGCTAACAAAACAGATCAAAGCGAGCCAGCTGGCTCAGACCAAAAATATCTTGAAAGAGATTGCTGAACGTGTTTAATAAAGGGCGTCCAAAAAGCCTTTGCCCCATTTAAAAAAAACGAAGAATAATGATAAAAAATAGAATTATTGAAAAATTGTTTAAACATACGGTCGGTTTTGCAACGGTTGCCTTTCTTTTTTGTGGGGTTGTTTTTTTGATTGTTCCCGAAGCAGGTGGTGCAGAGATCGTGGATCGAATCGTGGCTGTGGTGAATGATGATATTATTTCCATGTTCGAAATGAACCAAAAGGTCAAACCATTTACAGAGAGAGTCAAAACACTCGATTACCCTGCTGAACAGAAGAAAATATTACTCCTTAAAATTCGAGAGGATGTCCTTAACCGCCTCATCGATGAAAAGCTTGCCGACCAGGAAATTAAACGCGTTAGAATAAACGTCAGTGAAAAAGAGGTCGATAATGCGATTGAACGGTTTAAGGAAACCAACGACCTTACGGATGAGAGGTTAAAGGAAGCACTTAAACGCGACGGGATATCGATGGTAGAATACCGCAAGCACATCAGGGATCAGGTCCTTAGGGGAAAACTTGTCAATCGTGAAGTGCAATCAAAGATTGTGATTACCAAAGCGGATATAGAGGCCTATTACAAACAGCACCCTGAGGATTATGCTGGAAAGAAAAAATTTCGTCTGCGGCATATTATCATGCGGGTTCCGTCCGGAGCAGATAAAGATGATAGATTATCGGTACAAAAAAAAATGGAAACGGTTCAGAAAGAGTTAAAAGCCGGACATCCTTTTGAGAAAATGGCTAAAATTTATTCTGAAATTTCGGGTGAGACCGGAGGGGTGCTGGGGTTGTTCGAATTAGATGATCTTTCGCTTCAAGTAAAGGAAGCCATAACAGGGATAAAACCGGGTGAATTCACCGATATTTTGGAAACCGATCATGGTTATCAGATCTTTTTTCTTGAAGAGATTATAAACAGTGGGGGCAAGCAGATCGAGGAAGTTTCTTCTGAGATTGAATCAAAACTTCACGAAGAAATCGTCAACAACAAGTATCAATCATGGTTGAAGGATCTTCGTAAAAGGTCTCATATAAAGATTATGAAATAATATGATCTGAAAATAGGCCCTATCACTGGTGCGGCCGTAGGACTGCGGGGACTTCAAACAGTAGGGAACATGGAGACGGATAAAGGCCAACTTTCCCCCGGAGCTTATCTCAAGAGCATAAGACTTGAAAACGGAATCAGTCTTGAAGCGGTTTCAGGTGCAACCAAGATTGGTATCGATCATCTTCTTCATATCGAGATGGACTATCATGAAAAGCTCCCGGCCGAAGTTTTTGTAAAAGGGTTTTTGCGCGCGTATGCAAAAGCGATCGGGTTAGACGATGATGAGGTGATTCGGCGGTATCTATTTCACATACAGAATTTTCAAGGGGCGGCAGCGGTTCGGCTGAAAATGATGAAACCCCGCCAGAGGATTTGGCTTTGGGTTTTGATGGGGTTTGGGGTATTGATATGTTCGGCTGCATGGTCCGTTTTTGGCACATCTATTTTAAACCCCAAATCAGAAAAGATTGGTGAAGAAAACCGGTCGATAGGAAGGGATGGAACGACCGAACAGGTAAACGCTGTTTTGTCGACCGTCCAAACAGACGGGCTGATCAAAGATGCGTTTACCATCCATTTGACCGCCCATATAGAGATGGATCCAAAAAAGGCGTCCTCTCAAGCGATTACGGAACCCTTGCTTTTAAGGATTGTAACGGTCCAAGAAACATGGATCAAAGTGACGGTAGACGGGCAAAACACAAAGCGGTACAGCCTAAATCCAGGAGACCGCATGGAATTTGAAGCCTCTCCAGGGTTTCAGCTCATCATAGGGAATGCGAAGGGAGTTCAGTTGACCTTGAATAACAAACCGGTTTCAATCATAGGGAAGGCTGGGCAGGTGGTCAATATTCAGATCCCCTAGCCCGGGCAAACTGGTTATAATTTTTTTTTAACGGCCGTTTAAATGCAGACTGATCGAAACAAAATTTTCGTCGAAAGTATCAATCGACTGCTAAGGCGTGGAGCGACAAGCCACCTTATCAAGATTGTCAACAAAACCCACGCAGCTGATCTGTCGATGGTATTTCGGTCTTTATCCCTATCCCACCAGCGCAAACTGTTCGATATCATCGAGGACACGGAACAAAAAGGTATTCTCTTTACAGAACTGGATGAAGACGCTTTTCTCGATCTGATTGAAGGGGTGGAGCTGGATCATCTCGTCGAAATTTTAGAACAGATGCCCACCGATGATGTTGCAGATCTAATTGGGCGACTTCCCGAGGAGATGTCTGATGCCATCCTTGAAAAGATGAAAATGGAGGGATCTGAAGAGGTTGAAGATCTTCTGCGTTACAAAGACGATTCGGCCGGCGGCATCATGGTTCCTGATTTTTTCGCGTTGACAGAAGACACTACAGCTAAAAAAGCGATCGAATCCCTGCAAAATGAACACCTTGATGTGGAAATGCCTTTTTATCTGTATGTTGTAGACCAATATGGCAAACTGGTTGGCGTCAGCTCCCTGAGGCAGCTTGTGGT
>DRHF01000272.1 GCA_011049715.1 Desulfobacterales bacterium | reverse complement strand
ATTCACGATTTTTTTCATGCAATAAAAAGCCGGATAAGGTTAAAACGGGAACATAAATGAGAAAATCGCCATTCAAAAAGGGGGACTTTTTCTGCTCTGTCAGTCCGGGGTTTATAGGTAACAGTATTCAATTTGTGCAAAAGGCCCGGACAGTTGGCTTGCCGAGTTCTTTTACACACGCTGGGGTTTTCCTGGACCCGGACACGGTTTACGAATCGCTTTGGAAGGTTCAGAAAAGTAATGTGTGGGCGCATTACGAGGGCAAGCAGTTTCTTGTGGGTCGATGGAAGGGTATGACAGATGAAAAGTTCGACCGTGCCTGGGAGACTCTGCAGCATTACGAGGGCAAGTGGTATCCGGCGCCAAGGTTGCTTATGTTTCTGTTTACCCCGATTTTAGTACAACTTGGTTCCCCGATGAAGTGGATCGGCCTGGGTTATTTTTCGCCTACTGTTTGTTCAGAGCTTACCACCGAAAGTCAATATCTATCTGGCTGGGAACAGATGAGGGAATTTCTGGGCCGAACCCCTGCCCATGTAGCGCAGATCATTCGAGAATGGCGGGACGTAGAGATTGTACACCCAAAGGCACTGTTAAGGAGAGATTCTGTCTGCTCGTTTGAGTAGCCGGATTCGTTTGTGGGATTCGATTGATGCTGTATTTAATGGGATACTGTAGGAGACATAGGGAAAATGATTGACCTAATTAGAAAAATAATTGAACTGATCCGAAGGCTAATCGGCAAAGAGTCTCCAAAACCGGCTCCTAAACCCGACCCCAAACCAAAGCCAAAACCCCCTCCTCTACCACCTCCGCCACCCGCAGACTCCCCATATTTTAGCTTTTTCGGTCAACAGAAATTCCTTGTTTTTGTCAGCTATTTTGATGGGATAAGGGCGAAATATCTTGAATCCGATCTTGACTATCTTAAAAAGGGTGTTGACGGAATCAGGTTGTATCTCAATTTTTCCTATCCTCCGAATCGCCCTTGGGATTTTCTGTTTCGGCCCGACGGTAGCTTGCATCCACACAAACTCGGTATGCTCGGTCATATTCTAAGGCTGGCCGAGGAACGTAAAATGGTTGTGGATATTTCCAGTAGTCGAAGGCTGGACGGTGTGGACGGAAACCCGGGCGGCTGGCAAATGCCGCCCGGAACTTATGCCCATGCGTGGAGGTTGTTGGCCCTGAAATTACAAGAGTGGCCTTTTTCAAATTATCTCATAGATATTGAGAACGAAAGCAACTGCCCGTGGGCGGGTCGAAGGCAAACAATGACCGTGCCAGAAGCGCAAATTATTAAAGACGTAATTCGGACAAGTCTGCCAGACGTTGAAATAACAGCCTCCGTTGCCTGTAACATCACACCCGAAGCGGCGGCAACAGACATGAGCTTCATCGGATACCACGACCCAAGGGTGGCAGGATGGGCAGAAGATACATGGGGGCTTGCGGTACGATGCAAAAGGGCTATTGGGGATAATTCAATCAAAGTATATTTTCAAGAACCGCCACGAATCGGCGCAGGTGTCAGCAGTACTCAGGAACTCCGAGTCGCACTTGCAGGCGCTAGGCGAGCCAAGATCGCGGGGTGGTGTTTTCATACTGATGCTGGTTTTACACTATCTGATGGCAGTTTTGAGCGCAAACTGAAACCGGCTGAGAGGGAGTTTTTGGAGCGGAAATGAATGACGAATTAGGCAGGATAGACCTCCCAAAGCAAGCCCTGGAAGATATCAGATTATACAAGTATCATTATCGGTACGGTGGATTTGACTGCGGGTGACTATATCAGCGTCATGCCGTCCGATCGAAGATCGATCTCATTCGGAAAAATGGTTTTTACGAAGGTGACATAATGCCAGAGAAAATCTGTGATGTTCCGTGCCCGGTGGTTGATGGCAAGTTGGAGAAGGTGTGGCTAGCAATAGGCAAAAAGGTTTCTCTTCTTGTGTTTTTCTCTATTATAGGAGGCTTGTTAATCATAGCTATCTATTTTGGGGAGGGCATTGGTCGACGGCAAGAACAGGTAGCTCTCCAACAAGGGAAAACCTTTGACACCTTGATTAGTATCCAGAACAGTGTCAGTGAAATTAAAGGAGAGTTAAAACATCTGAACGGGCGCGGAACATCACAGATTTTCTCTGGCATTATGTCACCTTCGTAAAAACCATTTTTCCGAATGAGATCGATCTTCGATCGGACGGCATGACGCTGATAT
>DRHF01000271.1 GCA_011049715.1 Desulfobacterales bacterium | reverse complement strand
GCCAGGGCCACTCCTTTCTCAGAATTCATAACTTTCTCAAATCTTGTCATAAGTCACTTCACCATTCGACTCAATAACCGTCAAAAGCGTTTCACCCGGTGGCCTAGAAATAACCGCGATAGGTTTTCCGTTTTTCGTGACCACAAAAACCTTGCCAAGTGCGACACTCGCGAATACCTCTCCAGGTTGTCGGCGTAGATCCATTAGCGTTATTCGCTCAAATTTGCCAGTTAATGAAACTTCGTCTTGCAATTTTTTCATCTTGCCTCCGGGAGTTGTGCCCATTGACGGCCATCAAGGTATAAATTGACCAGTGATAATGTCCCTATGTTGGGCATGTTTCCTATTATCTTTTGATATAGGGCCGTTCTGCTTGCATCTCGTATCTCCCCGTACAATCCTTGAAACAGTCTGAAAGCATATGTTGAATTTTCCAGCAAGATCTTTTTGATAGTATTGACCTGTAGCATATAGATTTCTAATCTCTTCAACTGTTTTATCTGAAATAGTAGATGCTGGATTTGTTTCTCCATTTTGATCTAATAAACCAAGTTGATGGGCATGTTTTAAGTTCTCAGAATATGTTACAATTTCCAAATTATCTGGCCGATTATCATACTTAATACCATTTTTATGATTAATACATAAGCCATCTGGAATGTCTCCATGAAAATATTGCCAGACTAATCGACCTGCGGTGCAATGGATTCTTTGTCCTTTATGCATGATTTTTACTTGAAGATACCTACCAGACCCTATTGTATTTTCGGCCCTTTTTTTCTTTATGTGCCTTATATAATTCCCCCCAACTTTTTTTCCAAATCTTCTTTTCAACCTCCATATTCTACCTTGTTCGTCAATTGATAATTCGCCACTTGCAATATATTGC
Organism: Desulfobacterales bacterium; assembly: GCA_011049715.1. Lineage (GTDB taxonomy): Bacteria > Desulfobacterota > Desulfobacteria > Desulfobacterales > UBA2156 > UBA2156. The sequence goes on along the minus strand of DRHF01000271.1, from coordinate 13,363 downwards.
ATTACGATTCGTTCATATTGCCGATGGTTTGAGGGAATTCTTGATATATTTTCCCGTCAAGTTTTGGCATGCTGATGATCTTACCGTCCACATCCATCTGTTTAAGAAAATATGGTGTTCCAGCCATTTCGCATTGATCCCTCAAATCCCTGAACCATTCGATCTTAGCCGGTCGCCTGCCGGGGCCGGACTCACAACCGGCCACACACCACGAAAGTCCGTTAATCCAATCACCTGCCCTGAACGATCTACCCCTTGCTGAGGGACGTCTTAACGAGACCTTTTCCAGCATCGGCTCAACCGACACAAACCGCACCGCAGCCGGGATGCTCAAAAGGATAGGAACCTTTTCGTCGGCTTCGGCCTGGGTGCAGATGGATACGCCGATATGGATATTGGGGGTCCACGTTCTCTCTGTCAGGTTGGCCCATTTTAAAGCACGGTCTATCCTTTTCGTCAGCCACAGGTAGGTGTGGTGTGAGTTTCGGCATAATTGCCATATCTCTTGAATTTGATCATCCGTAACGTCCTTATGAAATAAATCTCCCATGAATTGGACGCCGATTCTTTTTGGTTTTCCACCGGGGATTTTTAACCTGCTTTGCACAAGGGTCGGCCCGACAATGCCCGCATAGGCATCTTGCAGAGAGTCAGGCGGAGTATTGTCGATCATCGGATTCTTGGCCAGCATATCAGCCCGTTTCAAATGCCAACAATGAGCACATCCTGGGGAGCAAGGCGTACAGCGCATTGCTATTGGATTCCACGAAAAACCTATGTAAGGAATATTAGTTTTTTGCATAATAAAAATCCTTTTTTCCTTGACATCGGTTACTTTATATCAGGTAATGTATTCAATGTCAACCTATAAGGGGGTTTAAAAAAATGGCTCAGACAAAAGAAGGTGCTATAAAATGTGCTGCAAATAAAATAGGTGTTTCGGTAAAGGAATACAGCCAACGTGTAAAAAATGGTGAGCGTTGGTGTTGGAAATGTAGGGCCTGGAAACTCAAAGAAGTTTTTCCTTCTAACTCTGGGCCAGCTAACGCAATTAGTGGAAAATGTCTCGAATGCAATAGGGTGAAAGTGAAAATATCTCGTAAGGGTATCCCAAGTCCTTTGCGTGGCATCACAATGAGTGAAGAAGCTAAAGAAAAAATGTCTACCGCCCATAAAGGTGAGAGCAACCATAGATGGAAGGGCGGAATATCTTACCGTAAAAAACCCCGCGACCCATTGAAAACAAAAGCGAAACGGGCAGTTAATCATGCTGTTGAAGCGGGAAGATTGGCTAACCCAAAGACGCTCCCGTGTTTTGATTGTGGAAACCCAGCTTATGAATACCACCATCACCGTGGTTATGAAAAAGCCAATTGGTTGGAAATCCAGGCCTTGTGTCAAAAATGCCATACAAACCGACGATATGAAGGACGATATGAAGCAAAATAAATATTCTATACTTGTTTGTTGCATTATATTTTCCTCGCATCATCAAACGCTTTTGATATTAATTTCCACATTTTTGACAATTTACGAAACATCAGTAATTTGTTCATTAACTCATCCCACGGATCAGCCTTGCCTACACAGTCAGTACACCAATGGCCTAAATGTATTGATTCTCCGCAAATACCACACTTTTTATAGTATTTACCTGTCATTTCTCTCCCTCAATTTCCTTCATCAATTCTATAAATACCGGAGCCATCGGGTGATCATCACATATCAAGGTTAATGCATCCAGTATGTCACTTTGGGTCATTGAAAATTGGTGTATAGCTTGCCCCCTGAATGGCACCAACATTGTCCACAGCTTTTTGCGTTTTTTGCCACACATGGCACATTTTAATGGTTGTTCAGGCCGGGCAAACCGGATTAACATTGTCGTTTCTGGTGGAAACATTGGGTTATCTTTAGCTTCAAAGTATTTTATTTTCATTTCTCCCCCAATTCACCAGGCCCCAAAGGACCCGGTGAGGTTAAGGTTATCCTGGAGTGTTTCCTTCCTGTGATACGTCATCGCTGGGTCCGTTTATCAAGACCATTTCTTTGTCGGAAATTTCCCTGTTCGCTGCTTCAAAGGTGTCTTTTGGGCTCCAACTGGTGTACCCGTCCTGATATTTGACCAAGTATCCAGGTTGGTTTTTCATATCATCCCCTTCAACTTGCGCCTGCTTCTTTACGGTAGTCAAAAAGGTAAGTTCATCCATTGGCTTGGCCTTGACAATCTTCGTTCCGATGTAAGTTTTCATCGTTCCTCTCTTTAAGTTATGGCCGGGGCATCCCCTCCCCGGCCTGTTGGGATGTTGGTTGCATTGATACAAGGTGTGGCTATTAGGCATCCACCCGCCCTGTGTTGGGCTCCGACAGCCTTCTCCCCTCATGGAACCTTGCCAAGAGGCCCTAATGTCCACTTCAGGCAAGGACTCATCCCTCTTGCCACACACGATTAAAAGTTGTGATATTGGTTGACTGGTCAACGGGGTTAAATTTATTTCTCCATCGATGCTGTCAGGAGCTCTTGTTTTATGGGTAATGGTTTCCACGTGCTACATACCGGACATTGCACCTGCAATAATCCGCTCAGCCAAAATACTGGCAGCTCTTTTGAAAAATCCAAATTGGCATCACATACATGGCATTTCATTTTAAAACCTTTCTCCGGTCCCGAGAATAACCGACCGATATGTTTATCTCCTCAAAAACAAAACTTCTTCCCAATCTATCCGGGGACTTCCCTTTTTCTCAGCTAAACGCCTGAACAGTCCTTTTTCTTCCAGGGTTAAATGGTACATGAGAAATATCCTGTTTATTATCTGGGTGATGGGGACAATATCCATAAAACCCCCTTGTTATGTTGCAGTTAAAACATAGCAATCTATAGTTATCTTTGGGAAAACCAAGGTTGATCAAATCTTGATAAATCTTTCTTCCCTTTCCAACTTTTCTGCGGTGTAAATGACCATCGCCATTAATATGATCTATTGTAAGAAATTCAATTATTGACTCCCCACAACATTCACATTTCCCACCATAAGCCTTGACAACAATTTCTTTGGCCTCCCTGTCTTTTGCTTTTTTTTGAGCGAGGATCTTGTCTCTATTTTTCCAATAATATTCCTTCGATTTTTCTCTGTGACTTTCAAGGTTTTTACTGTAATATTCTGCATCTTTTTCTTTTTTTGGTCTCAAAATTCCATTCCCTCCCATGCTTAACGAGTTCAAACGGGCAACCCATTCCCTTCTGCATTTTACTGAACAACATATCTTTCCGTTTTTGGCATGTTTTATGTCTGATGGGTAAATAGTTTTTTCTTTGTTGCATATGACACAGTTTATTTTCACTTTCGGCATATAAGGACTTCCTCCCAGTCGATTGGTGGCGAACCTTTAGACTCTGCCAATCTTCTAAAAAAACTTTTCCGGGCTTTGATTTTGTGAGGCTGCCCGAATAATCCCTTTTGCGGCATTTCCTCAACGAGCATAGCGCGGATGCGTTCTAAGGGACGAAACCCTAACTTAAGTAATAGGTCCCAGGTCTGATCGCGAAGAGGCACCCGCGCCTTATTTTTAACATAATCCTTAATGACGATCGCTATTACGCCGCCGGGCCGTAAAGCTATATGACATTGCGTATATACAGCAGCCATGGCCTGCCAGTACGTTTCGCCTGAGTCTTTTCCGATTTGGCCGGGTTGATCTCCATATTTAAATTCCCCTTCGACTACTGGATAATGTCTTTTATCAGAAGGCTTACATCTATCAGGACGGCCAGCCTTTTCCCAATCGATCCCTTTCCCTGCTGTTTTTGAATTAATCGAATCTTCATACGGCGGGCTGGTCACGATCCCGTCGATCTTCCCCTCTTTGAGCCGGGCTATCTGGCCGGGGGTTTGGCCGTAACGAGTATCACTTTTATTCATCTGTGAATTTGGGCCATAATTATATTTAGATTTTTCAGGATCAATCCCTCCAATATGTTCCATACTATTTACGTAAGGTGGAGATGTGACAACGGCCTGAAGGTCCCCCGCCTTCAGGTTGCCGATGTTCGAGGGGTTGGTGCCGTAATCTTCATCACCCTCAATATCATGGTGTGTCCTTCCCTTGGGGTTTTTTATGCTTGTTGCCAATGAAGGATTTTGAGGGTTTCCTCCTACACTTAAACTTTCCGCATAGGGCGGGCTCGTAACAATTCCCATGGCGCCGTTTATGATCTCCGCAAAGTTCCGGGAATCGCCTTGAATGATTTGAGGTACCGGGTAGCCCATAATTTCCCAATTTCTGCCATAAAGGGTAAAATTGCCCGCAAAATAGTGGGCTTCAACCTCCGGGATCTTCCCGTGGCCACCATACAAATCTGATAGCGGGTTCCCCTGGCAGGCGGGGCATAAATCTTTATTCCGGCCTTGGCGATTCAGCCAGCGCACCCATTCCTTTTTTGTCAATCCAGGACAGTCATAGCCCTTTGACAACCGAACAAACTTTTCCTCAAGTTCCACACCTATCCAGTTCAAGCCCATAGGAGCCGCCATAATCCCGCCACAACCGATGCCCCCGAACGGATCTCCTATCACATCGTTTTTCTGCCAATAGCCCTGCTCAAGGCCATGCCTTAGAATACGCTTGATGAGGCCAGGGGCAAACTTCGCTGGATGGGAAAATGCTTCCGGCACTATGAGGCCGCTCCAGGAACCATTATAGCAGCCTTGCCAGGTTTTTGGTTTCATAATATCCACTGTAAAATCTGCTCTTGCCGGTATGATATGGATTTGATCATGGCTGCCGTTCCTTAAACGGAAATACCTCTTGGCTTAATTTTACCGCTCAATCTATAATTGCCGTTTTTGAATTTTTTGTACCATCCTTCAAATTTGTATATGCCGGGATCAAAATCAAATGTTTCTTTAGAGACGAAATCTTGGAAATCATCGTACTGCCATGGCGAATTCTCAAGTCCGGGGAAATCGTTATCTACTATGATTGTATCTCTATATATGCCTATGGCGATCAGAATCCAACCCGCATACTTCCTGCCTTTGGCTGGGGCCAAGTGACCCCATGTATCCTCTCGGACTTCCCTTGCTTTTCGCTCTCCGTATCCGTCTATCCATACGCCCATTTCACGCCTCCTCACCTACCATTCACACCGGGTACGCCATTTTGACGTAGCTCAGGCAGTTTTTCAATTCTGACACGTTCATTTGATTTGCGATAGCTTATCGTCAAGGTTTTCACCCTCAAATAATTCCTGCTGATTCTCATCGGCATAGGAGGTCGCGGTGTCCTTCGCCTTTTCAACCACAAATGAAATGCTCGCATCGATTTTATTTCGACCTTCATCGGGTGTAATTTTCAGGGTCAGCGTAACACTCAAGGAATCCTCAGCTTTTCGATACGCTTCATCCAGCCTTTCTTGATATTCCACGAGCAGGTCATGTACCAATTCGATGCTTTTACCGATTGTTTCCGGGCCTAAATTCATAATTATTCTCCTTTCTGTCTTTTTGGAGTTTACGCAGGATCATTAACTCCCACCTTCCCACTTGAATTCTTCAATTTCCTGTTTCGTGGGGCTCTGTTTGATCTGTTTTAACTGCCCTATGAAATGATCAATATCGTTCCTTATGCCAAACAGCGCGCTCCTGATTCTCCTACCCATCAATTCATCCTGGGATGAGGCTAATTTATCTTCTGTCACTTCATATGTGGTCCATCTTTCTTTACAGTCTTGGCACTCCCTGCGTCTTCGTATGCCGTAATCGGAGGGCCTGCTATCTATTACTTTATCATTATTTTCTTTGCATTTCGGGCATTTCATTATTGATCCTCCATTTCTCCCTCAAAACCTTTACCCCTTTGATAATTTCCTCTATTTCACCTATGTGGATCGTTGTGATATAGCCCTCAACGTCACACGTTACCCTATCTCTTATGGCCAACCATCCCATCCTAATCCCAAGTTCAAATGCTTCCTGATAGAGGGCTTCAATGTCGATTGATTTCCCGAAATCATCACCTTCATAAAGCAAATTCTCCGCCCCCACCAATGTCCAGGCAAAGAACAGACTAACCAATATTATCAACGCTATTGTTTTCATCATTCAACCTCGATCTCCTTTTCGTAAAATGATCTTGCCCACTGAACCTCATCTTTTGTTCCGCAGCATGTTGACTGTGTGTCGGAGGCGTTGGGTACCCCGTTCCCCGACAGTGACCAACAACCGTGTTGCCGAAGCACCTGTGCCCAGGTCGCTTGCACGGTTTTTCTATCTTTTAACAGGGGCAAGATTGTTTATTCACTCTCGCTATCTTCCACCATCTCCATAATTCTGTCCAGAGCTATGCAGTCTCCACATTCGCCATTTCGCTCCGGTATCGGCCCATCATATATCTTCCTGGCCCTTTCAAGCAACGGGTCAAGGCTGTCGGGGTCGAGTTCGATTTCGAGGACGTGGGGAATGAAGGTCATCTTAAATAGATCACTTTCGGGACGTGAGCCCATTTGTGCGTCAGTATTCTCAGTCTGAGGCTCCATGTAAATCAGCGGTATCGCCACAACCGGTCCCATCCCCGTTGCCTCTGCGATCTTGGCGTATCCGTTATTCTGGACTCTATACATGGGAAGCAGCTTATCGGCGTTCTCGGTGAATTTCGCCGTTTTGTAATCGGGGACCACGATGCCTTTCAGCACGGTCCAAATATCATCGGCAATGCCTGAAAGAACAATCCCGAATCCCGTGTCATATCTAAACTTTGTCCAATGCGGGGCCTTCTGGTATCCGGTGACGCCATAATCGCTTAAGAAGTCAGGGAATTCTGTAGCACCATCCTCTGCGGTCCGGTCAATCCATTGATGTACGATCTTTTTCGTGTAGCTATCCAGACTTGAAAAGATCCCAGGAAATATCCCGTAAGGCAATTTTTTTACATGAAGTTCCACGTAAAAGCAACGTGGGCAAAAGTCGGGCATCGCCATTTTGCCAAGTTTTTTAGCTGAAATTTGAATAGTGTCCATAATCATTCTCCTTTCTTCCAGTATTTGGTTTCGGCCTCATTATTCTGCCGTGTATTTTTTAATAAGAGACGGGATCGGCATAAAGTGTTTTGCATTAATGGTGATCCCGGACCTTTGCGCCTCGTATGCTATTTTAACAATATAATCATCAACCCCTCTTATACATATATCCCAAATAGCTTGCGTAAATGCTGGCGTAAAAACATCTTCATTTTTGAACCGGTATACCTTCATTTTATATTGACTCCATAAAAGGTCATCTCTCCGGTTATCATACCCATCGGAGTCGTTGTGGACGCTACCATCAAGCTCAATACCGGCCTTCACCTCTTGGATTACTATGTCAAGAATATATGGCATCAATATTCGTTCGCTAAAAACCTTATAGTTGAAGATATCTACAGCAATGTTGCGAACTATTTTTAAAGCCTTTGCTTGACTTTTAGTTGTCTTGCCTAATAATTCACCCCTTCTTTTAACTAACAATTTTTTTTCTACTTTAAATTGGGCCGATTGCATGGCCTACCCCCAATAAAAAAGGGTGGCCTGCCAACGGAACGGGACTGCAACACCCCGTCTGGATTTCTCCAGCGATTGACAGACTACCCCTATATTTTCAAGTTTATGTATCATTGCAGTTTTCCAATGTTTACTTTATTGGATGAGGGTATGGAAGTCAACTAAAAACCGATTACCTTTGCTGAAATTTGTATTGGGTCCATGATTATTCCTCCTTTAGTGGTGGCACAACGTTGAATTCATGGTCAGCTATGTCAATGGGGTGGATACCTTTCTCTTGTTCGGCCGTATTAAATTGCATTGTTCCATTGACACGTCGAGCGCAAGATTGCATGTTCCCATCCACTATTTTTTGCCATGCCCCGCCCCATTCTCCTTTGCCATAGGCAATATCACAATCATCAGGCCCAGACACACAGCCAGGGCAATTAGCCGATTGGAACCGGTCCCAATTTACATATTCGAATTTTCTTTCAACTTCGTCGCAAACGGCTTCTCTTACATAATCGCCCAATCCAAGCTGCTCTTTTAAGACTTCCTCTAAGATATTAATGCAGTCCTGGATGCTGTAGATTTCCCTATTGTCTTTCACGATTACACCTCCTTTTTATTTTCATATTTCACACAACAACCCGCAAGCGTATCAAGGATATCCTGCCAGTAATTAGGGGTAACTCCCTTTTTCTCCACATCAAAAAAGTGAAAGCATTCATGGATGGCCTTGTCAAAGTTTCTGCGGATAAAACAAAGCTGGCTGTTCTCGCAGTTGTGGCAGGCTCGGGTTTCGTCAGGGGGCATTATTTTAGCCTTTTCCTCAATTTTGTATTTTCCCCTCGTAGGCCATTGATGACATTGTTTAATTTCGCCTTAGCCCACCTTAATTCGTGGACTTCATCTGTGGAACACATGGGGCATTTGCAGTCATTTTCAAGCATCCAATATGGAATTGCGTAAATATGCCCTTTGTGGCAGGTGACGGTTTTTAATCCTATTTCGATGTTGAAGTCTGCCATTTCACACCTCCGATATATAGGTTGGTTTGCCGAAATTCGATTGAATCGCGGATTTAAATATTTTGGCGATACTGTTGTTATCTGATAAATGAAGTAAATGGATCTCCTGGACCCTGCTCAGATCGTTCGCCTTTAAAAAGTCAATGGCAGTTTTTAGGTGCATGTGATTGACCATGATTCGCTTTGCCGCGGAGAGTTTTAAGTGATTAGGGGCCTCAGGGGGGGCTTTGATATTTGCTTCTACAATTTCCATGCTAAAATTTATCTCAATCATTATATGGGTCAATCCTTCAAATCCGGTGGCCGCGATATAGTGCGTGTCGGTCGCGTATAAAAGGCGCTCATCCCCGGATGAGAGTAAAAATCCTATGTTTGGGACATCATGCACTAAAGGGAATGTGTCTATCGTCCAGGTGCCTATCTCAAATTGCTTCTCAGGTTCGATTATGTGCAGCCGGTGGCCGGATAGATTGAGGGCCTCCTTAGTTTCACGTGACACATACACGTCAATTGCAGATTCCATAAGGTCCTTGGCTGACTTAGAGTGATCCTTTCGTCAGTGTTCATGGGAAATCAGGCAACCTGACAACCCATGAACGTTGAAACCTCCTTTCTCCCTGATTTTTCTTATAGGAATTCCACAGTCAATCATTATTTCCCTATTGATGATATAGCAATTTCCCTTGCTGGAACTGGCTAAGACTTTAATTTCCATAAAATTCCCACCTAAACCCCCGCCCCTTATTTATTATCTTCGTTCATCCATCCAGTCATCATCCTCACCCGGTATTTCCTCTTTCTCGCTCTCTTCAATTTCCTTTAATTCATCATAGCACTGTTCACATAACGGGGTAACAGTGCCGTCTTTATCTTCCATCAAAACCTGTGAAGGGTTTCCACATTCAGCGCATTCCATAATTAAAACCGCCCCTTATTTATTATCTTCGTCCATCCATTTATGATCATCATCCCCGTCCGTTATTTCCTCTTTCTCAGCCTCTGCCACTTCCTCAGGGGTGGGTGGTTCAAAATTGGAATCTTCGGTTTCTTTCGGATCACCGGGGGCTTTAGTGCTTTCCGTTGTTTCAGGCTTAATGTCGATAGGCGTTTTATTCGCCTTTTCCTCGATCTGGAGGGCGCTGGCCATTACAGCTTCGTCCATTTCAACGGTAGCCATTGAAGCGTTCACCTTCGCAGGGTCAATGGCGATCTGCGAAGTCGTCCGAAGTACGAGAGTCTTGAACTGCATTTCCCGTTCATACGGCTTCCAGAACTTGTCGGTCTGAGCCTTGCCCTTGGATTTGTCAAAGTCGGCCTTTGACACCAATACAAGTTTGTTTTTTGTGGGATTCTCATAAATGATATACCCGAATCCGCCCACCACTTTCCCCCGGTCAAAGGGGTTGGTGATTTTAAATTCGTAGGATTCAACCTCACTGAGGGCTGACTTTTTTATGGGGCTGAATTCGTCACTGCCATAAATCAGCTCATAAATGATGTCCACCGGCTCATCAACAGCCATTTTCCGGCGATAGCAATCTTTCCCGACATAGCCGATCCGTAAGTCAAGGTCATACTTCTTTGTTTTTCCATTCAGGTATGGAATCGGGCTGATATGGTTCGGGATAAGGGCGTCAAGGCCCAATTCTACCCGGTGCATAGCATCAATGGCCAGCTTGCCCATATTGATATTCGACCAAACAATGGCCGGTTTGTTGTCATCCCTTTTTGCTTCCAGGGCCTTTAATTGCGTGTCAATGCCGATAAACATATGTTGGGCAAGTTTTTGTTGTAATGGGGTCAGGGCCATGACGCCCACCTGCGCCCCAAATTCCTTGACCACCATTGCGGTGAACCTTTGGCTATAGGTCGGTTCAGCTTTTGCGATTTCTTTCGTTTCATTTTTCTTGGTCATGATTTTTCTCCTTTTTATAATTTTCTATGGCCAACTTTATTGTTTGGCCGTTGTAATGTTCATTCCCAAACAAATTGAAATAGAGGCCACGCGGGACCTCTACTACGCTAAACCCGGAAGTTGCCTTTACAACCAAAAGCCCTACTACTTTTTTCGTGTCCAGGTTAAGTAGGATATTTTCAAAATCAGTGAACTCCATCTCACCCATAACTTACCTCCATTTCCGGGTAATCCTCTGAGACCACCAGCTTAAAGGTTTGGCTCGGGATTTCAAGGGGGTGCGTGTTTGATTCGGCGTTATCGAGCCAGGTCGGAACGTAAATGTTGTAATGTTTTGAAAAGGTCCGAATACCATCAAGGCCCACATTGATTCTCTCGGAATTGCTCAGATCAGTTGACCCGTTCAACATCGGGATGCAGCACTCTTTAACCCCTTCATTAACCTGAATGTCAAAGAGCTTCCACTTTACCAGCTCAAACTTTGAGTTGACTTGATCCTCTAAGAGATTGACCTTTGAAACGATGAATTTCTCCATAAGGAAGATTTGCATTTCGAGTTCCTCGTACTCCCCGGCAAGGTTCTTTTCCTCGATCTCCAGCTCTTTAATCCGTTTTTTTGTGCTGAGGGCCGCATCGTGTTTTGCGAGTTTGGCCTGTTCGGCCTGGCGGTCGGTTTCGAGTATGTGGAGGGTTTTTTGCAAATCTTTCTCAATTCTGTGCTCTTTGATTTCATCCTCAATGTGGGCGACTTGCTCTTTTAAATGAGCAATTTCTATAGAGGGCTTGGCTTCAACTCGATCTTCCTCCTCTTCCTTGATGGATTTTTCGTAGGCAGTAACCTCAATTGCAAGGGATTTGATTTTTCCTTCATCCTCTTTAATCGTTTTTTGAAGGATCTCATTACCCGCTTTGAGCTTTTTCCCATCGGCCTGGATCGATCCAAGCTCAATCGCCTGATTCTCGTTAAATTGTTTCCTGGCGGCCTCTATTTGATCCGATGGGATGGGTTGGTTGCATGTCGGACAGATCTCGTCGTAGACTTGCTTTCTGGCCCGTACTGTGGCGTATGTGGCCCCAAGGCCTGCCACGGTTTCTTTGTTTCGGCCAATAACGGTCACAGCTTGATTATTGTCCCATTCAAGGTCTTTGGCTTGCTTTTGCAGCTTCTTGATTTCTTTGTCAATGCCCTCAACCTTTTTATCAATCCCCTTATTCGCTTCCCGGACACCCTTCGCGTATTTCGCCTGGGTCTCGGCCAGTTTCGTTTGCGCCTCTGCCAACTCTTTCCGGAGGCCGGGCAGAACGGTATCGTCCTTCGCGGCTTGGATCTTACTGTCAAGGTTCCTGATGTATGCCTCAATGGTTTTTCGAGGGGCCATTTCTTCCGGCAGTGACCGGGAGAGTTCGTCAATCCGGGCCGGGATTTCCTTCAGGCGGTCGTTGACCCTCTTTTTCTTACCCGCAATGACCTTCCTTTGATCCTCAAGGGACCTATCCCCTAAAATATCAGGTAGGGCGCTCAGGGCTTCATCTGAGGCGATAACGTCGCGGTCTGGTATATCGCCGCAGACTTCCAGCAGGGTCGCCCTGCATCGCTGCCAGGGCATAGAGGAAAAGAAAGAGGGCAGGGTCAGGAGTTTGAAAATATCCTCATTGATCAGGGCGCCCATCCGGCTATCCCATTCCTTTTTTTGGATGGGAACGCCGTCAATAGAGTGTTCGGTTGTGTGGGATGTGAGGGTTCTTTTGGCAGAGCCACGCTTTTTGGTCCACTTCTCGCGGTAGGTTTTTTGTAGGTCAAGGGGTTTCCCGTCAATCTCAATTACTGCTTTTACGATATGGTCAAGATTTGGAATGGCTTGCCCTGATTCATCATTCCCCTTTATGCCAAAATCGGCGCGACCCAGGGTGTCTTTCCCGAAAAGTAGCCAGTTAAACGCATCGGCCAGGGTTGTTTTTCCAGCTTTATTGGCCCCGAGAACCGTTGCATCCCTGCCATTTGGCTCAAATGAGAACTTTTTGATTTTTTTAAAATCCCGAAGCTCAAGCCGCTTTAACTTTATTTCCATCGGTACCTCCTTTCAATGCCTCTAATATTGATTGATTATGTTCCCTTATGACCGGACATTCCGGGTCGGGCCATTTCTTATGATATAGTTCCATGTTCATGGGCATGCCGTGTTTTGAGCATATATCTTGCCCCCACAGGAAAGCCAAAGTGCACCAGAAACATATCATGAATTATTCCTCCTTTGGTTTTGATATTCGTTTTGACACTTTGTATGCCATGCCGCATTCCTGGGTAAATAAATACACATGTTCTCAGGGTCATCGTACTTTTTACAAAATCGACATTTCCTCCAATTTGCATAGCCGCATACTTTCAATGCCTTCATTCTCCTGTGTAAAAAAAGGTGGTAAGTATTGTTTTCACAGACAACAAGATTTGAAGGTGAATTTTTTGACCGATCTTCATCTACATGGTGGACAATCACACCAGGTGGCATCGGCTTACCCAGTGCCTTTTCTGCAACTAAGGTGTGCTTCCTTATTAATCCATTCACAGCGGCGTTTGGGTGTCCCTTCATTTTAATGGTAATGTACCCCTTTCCATCCCCCTCCACTCTCTTGTTTTTCCGTCTTACCATTTTATCCTCCATAATGAATGAAGGCCCATAGATAGCTGATGGCGACACCTACGCCCAAAAAAATGAAATATATTGTTATTTGTTCGAGCTTGGTCATGGTGACTCCTTTATCTTTTTCAGGATAACCTGCCGAATTACGACCTCTTTTGGCTCAAGGTCAAAGTTAGACACACTTTCATCTATCAAAAAGGCTTCAACTATCTCATTAACCTCATTGTAATGTTCAGGAACTTCACCATGATGACATGAT
>DRHF01000270.1 GCA_011049715.1 Desulfobacterales bacterium | reverse complement strand
GATGCGTCCTGGTGCATATCCGTCCTGCAGCATCGTCCGAATGACCCCCTCAAGCTGCCAGGGGGTGGTGGAGCAAGCGGGAAAATAGACCTGCCACGAAATGTTGATCTTAAGCGCGGTCTCCTTCTCTTTGGGTAAAAACCGCTCGTATTCTGCCAGATGAAGCAGCTTTTGGACATCTTCCAGAACGGTTTTGGGGTGGGTCTTTAGGACAGCGACCTTTGGCTTTGGCATAAAACGTATTTTATAACCTTAATCGAGTCAAAACTCGATTAGATGTTATTCGTTATCAGTTATCAGTTATTGGTTTTGGAAATATTTTAATCAAAATTGTATCTCATCTATACGAAGAATATAGTTTCGCGAAAGGGGTTAAAACAAATAACTATTAACATTTAACTCATAACACCCCGGTTGAGCCTTTTTTCGCTCAATTGAGGTATAAGCTATTGATAAAGAACCCAAATAACTGTGAGAGACCAGAGGATCAGATTGAGAATCATGGGCCAGTCTGAAATCATGATTCTGGCGGGGTCATCCCCTTTCCCTTTCTGGTGCATCAGATAAAGGTACCGGAAAATGCCATAAACGACAAACGGAATCGTGAAGCTCAAATTCGTGGTTCCAAATTTTTCAATCGTCTCCGCGGATATGGTATACAGGACATACGACATCAGGGTGGATGCAGTTACCACAGCAATCATCTGATCCAGAAAATACGGGCTGGTGTAAGAAAGATATTTTCCATTATTCCCATTTAAATTATTTTGAAGGATCAGTTCATGGCGCCGTTTTCCCAGGGCAAGAAATATAGCGATCGCACCAGTACAGATGGTCAGCCAGTGAGAGGGTAAAACCGAGGTAACCGCTGAACCCGCGAGGATGCGAAGGATGAAGCCCGCAGCAATTGCCATGACATCCAGGATGACAATTTTTTTTAGAAAGAATGAATAGAGGAGATTTAGAGCGATGTAAAAAACGGCAACCAGCACCAAACGGGGAGACAATGCCCACGCAAAAACCAGCCCGAGGGCCTGGAGCATCAGGGCGGAAAAGAGCGCAGCCTTAAACGACAGCTTTTCCGATGCAATCGGGCGTTTGGCCTTAGCCGGATGAATACGGTCGTCATCACGATCTATGAGATCGTTGATAATGTACGCTGCCCCTGACACCGCGCAAAAGATCAGAAACGCCCCCGAGGTAAGGAAAAGCAGTTTAAGATGAAAGAGATTTTGAGAAAAAACCAGCGGCGTAAACACAAAAAAGTTTTTAACCCAGTGTGCCGGCCGCATGGAGATGATGATTTGTCGCAAGGCATTTACTGCCATCTGTTCTTTTACCTCTTCACTTTTAACTTTAGGCACTCTTGTCCGCCGATGCAGTTTGGCGGATTAGATCCCTTTCAATTTTAAACATTTTTTTCCCTGTCTCCCGCGATTGTCCCATCCATCTCAATGGAATATACTCCTTGATCCTTTTGTCAAAAGAAGGACGATAACACCTGTGAACTGTTGTTCAGAAACCACTCGATAGCGCTGCCGGATTTGGTTCTCTCGGATTTGCCCCCAGTCCCTTGCCAATACGACCCATGCAGATATGTTCTCCGGGGAGTTAAAGAAATCGTTGATTGTGGTTATCAGGTCAGAATATTTCTTAATGGGAATGAAACGTTCCTTTTCCGCTTCATCGAGGTAGCGTTTCACAGTGGCATCCTGATTACTCAAAAGTGCAACTCGGCCTGGTACATGGCGCCAGAAGGCCATGGCATCGCGCACATTTTCTTTTTCATAATATGGATTTTGATAATAGTTATATAGTGAGAAGGTCGTGATACCTGTAAAACCGATTATCAATATCATCCAAAGGTATCGATGTTTTTGAAAAAGGTGCGCCAGGCCGCATCCGGCTATGATACAAAAAAATGGAACCGCTGTAATGGTGTAGCGGACGTTATATCTTATCCCTAAAGCATACAGAGCCGCCCCTGCAATCGGAATACATAGTCCGAGCAGGCATAAGGCCAGCCATTGACTCTCATTTTTTTTGCTCAGAAAAATGAGTCCAAAGAGTAAAAGCCCGCCAAAAACCAACGCAACTATAGCGATACTCGACCAAAAAGGCTCAAGCATCCTGATACTGCGATCTGCATGCAGATCAGCTATATTGGGGCCGATTGAAAAGCCGCCGGCGTAGATAAAAAAGGTGTAGCCCAGCTCAGTCAGTGAAAACCCGGGCCGACCCATACTGCCGATGGAAACCCGGTAACTGCGGATATAAAAGGGAATCAACCCGATAAAGGGAATCATTGCACCCGCAGCCGCTGCTGTGTATGCCGTCAGCCGCTGCCGATGATAAATCATGACCCACAGAAAATGGGCCATGAGCATAAATCCCATGAACACCTGTGAAGCCAGGCCGGCAAACATCGATAGTCCATACCCGACCCACCAGATGATGCGCCGGCGCTCGATGGCTATAAAGAGAAGGTGTGTGCTCAGCAACCCAAAAAAGAGCAACTGGGCGTAAGGACGGGCTTCCTGGCTGTACCAGATGTGAAACGGCGAGAAAGTAAAAACAAGCAGCGCAAACAAGGCTGCCTGTTTTGAGACTATTTTTTTGGAAACAAGATAGAAAACCGGAAGGCTGGCAATGCCAAAGAGTGCGCTCGGCAAACGCAGGATAAAATCAGATTCGCCTGCTTTAAAAAAGATATGGTTGATCAGGTGAGAAAGCGGTGGGGTGGCCCCGGAAAACGCGCGCTTGATGACTAAGGAGAAGGTGTCTGCACTGGCAACAAAAAATTGAATTGCTTCATCCTGCCACAGGCTCTGGGCATCGAGGTTAAAAAGCCGTAGGAACACCCCGGAAGAGATCAGAACACCAATCCAAAGGCATCGAATATTCGAGAGAATGAGACCTTTGAAAAATTCCGATTTTTTCTCAAGTTCAAGGAAAGCGATCCACCTCAGGCGGATTAACCGCAGGAATACATTGAGTATTTCGAGGATTGAAATTTGAGCATGACGCAGACACGTTAGTGTGCTGTCTTCAAGCCGTTAGGCGCAACCGAAGCGCTAATTGGGCAAAAAGTGGGGTTTTGCGAAGGTCTCTTCAGGGCCTGTCCACCTAACCCGTCTAGGATGAATCCATTTCAAGATCGCTTTTTTCAGCGACCGAGCTGACCCGAAACTCAGGCTGCAAGCTTTTATCCTCGAAGCCATGCACGCGCCTTCGCTTTAATAGCTGGCCAATCGGAACAGCAAGGATCCATTGCTGTAGGATTAGAAGAAATCCAAAAAGTAGGGTTAAGGGTGCAGGGTTCTGCTCCCAATGAAGAATCTTCCAGATGATGCCCATGATCAATGCAAGGATCATCCCGATTTGGGGCAGTATCGCCCATAGACGGGTCTTGACGCTTGCATCTTTGGGGGTACTGATAAACGGTATTCTAATTCTAACAAGCGTGCAAATAAGTGAAAACAAATAAATTGGCCATGTGCTTAAAATAAGGGATATACCTTTGAAGTGCACCCCCTTTCTGGCCACCGGTTCGGTTCCCCATGTCTTTAGCATGAACCATCGGATAATCACTATAAGTGCAGTTAAAGGAATCAACCTTGCCAAAAAACCTTCATAAACAAGGGCGTCCGATTTAAAAAGGTGCAGCAAGGTTATACACATGCCTAAAAAAAATGATAGACCAACCGAGTAGTATGAAAAACGCACGCTGTAAGCGAGCATTTGGTGCAAGGTCAATTGGAAAAACGTACCGTCAAAAAAGGTTCTACAGGCAGCTTCGAAGACGCCTTTGGACCATTTGAGCTGTTGTTTGCAAAATGCAATAAAACTGGCTGGGGATAGTCCCGGAGCAATGGGCTCACACACATATGCTGACTTCCAGCCCTTTGCGTGAAGATCCAGGGAGGTTTCCAGATCCTCAGCCAGCCCCGGATGATAACCATCGATCGTTTCCAGCGCTTTTCGCCGAATCACTGCATTGGTGCCGTGCAGGCTCGTCGCACCGACCTTATCCTTGCAAACCGCAGTAATGTTGAAATACTCCACCGCGGTTTGAACCGATGCTGCGGCAATTACATTATCGTCTGCATTGCAAAAGGTCTCCATCACCTGAACAAAACCGATACCTTTATCATCAAAGAAGCCTAAAGTTCGATCCAGGAATTCCGGTTCGGGTGCGTGATCGATATCAAATATCGCTACGAATTCTCCGGAAGTTCTTTTCAAGGCGGCGTTGATATTTCCGGCCTTATAATGCAGGTTGCCTTCCCGGGTCAGATATTTTGTGTTCAAATCATCTGCCAGACTTTTATATTTTTCGTCAGGGCTGTCGTCCAGCAGATATGTCCAATGCGGATAGGTGATATGCTTTGCTGCATGAAGGGCTCGTCTGACAATCCACATGGGCTCGTTGTAAGCAGTTACAAATACATCAACTTTTAAACCAGGAGGTGCTTTTGGAATATTGCCTTTTTTGAAATGGCAATAGAGATACCACACAAAAAAAGCCTGCAAAGTTATATAGATGATAAAGTAGGCCAGCAGCGGCAGCATTTTGATGGTGAGCCCGAGAATGGCAAGGATTTCCCAAAGATAAATGAACAGATTTGCACTCAAAACCACGCCAAAGGCGATAAGAGCAAAAAGAATGATCTTTTTGAAAGGTTCCGGCATGCTGATTTTCTTTATGAGGTTAATAGATCGGCCCTCTAGGATTTAGCGGGAAATAATTCGGTGGGGGAAGATCTTCGTCATCTTTGCTGTCATTTTCGGGCTTCTCTTCCTCAACACGGGGTTTTTCATCCTGCTCACGTGTTTGCAGTAGCTGCTTCTTTTTTAAAGGAATTTGAATCAGCCGCCCTTTGTGGATGCTGTATCGTTGTGATTCTCCTGAAAGGATATAAAACTCTTTTTTCACTTTGCCCACATGTAAAAGATGCTTCCCGGGAGAGACTGCATGAGAAACAACCGGGGTGATACCGATCTTTTTGCCATCCAGATAAACAGTCATTTTCGGCGGTTCGCTGAAAACGCTCAGATGCCCGATACGCTCCTCATTTCCCTTCAGTGTGCGTGTCGGTTCAATCAATTCGCTGATGGCCGGCAACGACCAGTACAGCAAAATGAAAACGCCGGTCACAAAGGGGAGGAATGATTTGATAAATGATTTCATGATACTTAATGTAAAAATTGAGGGATTGCGAATTTAGGGATTTAAGAATTTGATGGAACTTAATTGAAAAAATTTAGGAATCTTCCCGAATTGAAGAATTTAGGAATTGAAGAATTTAGGAATTTTATGATACTGAATTCCTCAATTCTTGAATCTTTCAATTCCTAAATTCCCCAATTTCTTTTCCTGTCTTTCGCTCTCTGACTTCTGACCTCCGTCCTCCGACCTCCGTCCTCTGTTTCTTCAATTCCTAAATTCCCCAATCCCTCAATTCCTTAATTCCTCAATCCCTACCGAATCAATCCCTTATGCTCGACAGATGGGGGAATAAGTCCGTTTTGTTCCAATTTGACTTCCTTAAACTGCTTTAAACTCAATCGATAAAGCTCACTGTCTTCATTGGAGATAATCAATTCGTCCTGGTTAAAGCTTATGCTTTCAAACTGTTTTTGGGGTTTAAACTTGAAGCGATAAATCCTTCCTTTAAAATAATCGTCCGTATCCTTATCAGTTTCGAATAACCAGACTGAATTGTAAGTGAGTACAGCCAATCTTCTTCCATCATCTGACAAATTCGCGCCCGTTACCGCACCGCCGACATTAAAGGCGCCGATAAGCTTCAATTCATTAACACGGCTGTAATCTATCGTATCCAACACATACAATTTGGTCTTCTTATTGCCACGGTGCTTTGTCAGTATGTAATATCTTCCGTTTTTTACGAACAGCGCTTCTGCGTCAAAAACCCTCTTTTTTGAAGGGTATTCTGTTTGATCCGGATACTTAAAGTTTATCTTTTTTAGGATGCCGGCCTTTAGGGTTTCATATGGATTCGGCTCCTTAATGACATATAACCTCAAATCCTGTCTGGCGCTCCAGTTGTTGCCAAAATCACCGATGACCAGATTATCCTCACCGTCTGTCGCAATATCCTCCCAGTCGATGTTAGTGGCTTTTATAATTTCTATTCCCTTGTATTTTCCCTTAAACCATTTTGGTTTGATTATCTTCCCGATTTTAGTGATCGCAAATATCCGTGCAGAATTACCCGAGTCATTATGTGTCCAATACACGCCCGGATACTTTCGACTCTTAACCAATCCGGAGGACTCAATGATTTGATCAAAATCTATTTTCGCGTAAGGTGTAAGTCTATTTTCCGATTCAAATGCAGAAATATTTGCCGGAATAACTAGAAGGAAAGTGACCAGGAAAATATAATATGGCTTTATCAACGTAATTATAAATTTCTTCAAATCTTAATTTTCGAATTCCTCAATCCCTAAATTCCTCAATTTCTTTTTCCTGTCTTCTATTTATATAGCCCTTAATTTAGCATTCAACATTAATAATTCAAAATCGTTTTCTCTGTCCCAAGATCCCTTTAGCTTCTTTCCTACGACTCCAATTCTCAAAGAAACTTATAAACTAATGTACGTCCCGCATTTTCACGACAACGACCGAAAAAGGGCTCAAAATAGAAGGGGGTATTGACATTTGATAAATATATGTTAAATTATAATTGTTTCAGGATTGTTATAAACAAACAACTGGGATAAAACCGTTTTCCCATTTTGTTTACGCTCATATTGTGTTTAACATCCCTTTGTCATGTTTTTTATGCAACTTCAGGGTTAAAATTGGAGGTGCCGTATGGGGCAAGTTACTATTTATTTGGATGCTGAAACCGAACAAAAACTCAACGCCATCATCGGTAACGAAAAGTTGTCCAAAAGCAGATGGATTGCCGATTTAATCAGGGCAAAGACGGCAACATCATGGCCGGAGAGTATCGTTCAATTGGCCGGCGCCTGGAAAGATTTACCCTTGGCTGAAGAGATCCGGGAAGGGAACGGGTCGGATTTTGATCGGGAACCCTTATGAGGTATATTTTAGATACCAATACCCTGATCTATTTTTTCAAAGGTGTGGGGCACGTTGCAGAACACCTTCTGGCTGTGCCACCCAAGGACATTGGACTACCGGCCATCGTCGTGTTCGAGCTGAAAGTCGGAATTGCAAAGTCGACCTCGCCCAAAAAAAGAAAGATACAACTCAAGCAGCTTACGGAAGTGGTTAACGTGCTTCCATTTGGCTTTGATGAGGCCTGCCATGCCGCCGACATCAGAGCCGGGCTTGAAGCTCAGGGGCGACCCATCGGTCCGTACGATATTTTAATCGCTGCCACCGCACTTTCGAAAAAGGGCACCCTGGTGACACACAATATCAAGGAATTCAACCGCATCGAAGGCCTTCAGATTGAAGATTGGTTTTAAGCTCTAAAAGCCCCCGAAATTCTGTCTTCTAAATTCTGACATCTAACTCCTGTCCTCCGCCCTTTCCCCTCTTCACTTCTTGTCCCCCGGCCTCCGACCTCCGTCCTCTGGTCCTTCAATTCCCCAATCCCTAAATTCCTGTATTCTGTCTCATTTTTCCTGTCTTCTCTCTCTTCACTTCTTGTCCTCCGACCTCCGTCCTCCGTCCTCCGACCTCCGTCCCTTCCCGTCCTCCGACCTCTGTCTTTCTCCCTATTCCCTGTTCTTCCCATTTTTCCTCATTCGATGTTCGATGTTCATTTTTCAAAACAACTCACTTCTCACTTTTCACTTTTTTTTTCCCTGTCTCTTTATAAGCCGACCAGGCGCAAACCTGACATTTATCCGCCTCTGGAGGACCCGGAACCTGTCGAAGATCCCGCCCAAAGCGGGGACACCTGCTCTTCTCCCTTTACGAATTTATCAAGGTTGACAACTGGTGGATTTGATATTAGAATACATTAGAATACAATAGAATAAAGGAGATGAAATGTCCAAAACAGTAACGTTAAGGCTAAAAGATGATATCTACAACGCTCTCCGGGAAGCAGCGATGGCTGAAAACAGGCCGCTTTCTAATCTGATCGAAACCGCCGCGATGAGTAAAATTCGCGAGCAACATTTTGTGGACGACACTGAAATGGCGGAAATCCATGCAGACAGGAACCTGATAAAGCGGATTAAACAGGGTTCCCGAGAAGCTCGGTTGCGGAAAGGACGCTTTATTGAATAACTATTGTCCTTTCATAAATGGCCCTTTTTGCCCTGATCGGCGTTCTCCGCGAGTTTTCGGTTACGGCGTACAGCACGTACGCCTCACCGTAAACCCTTGTGCGGCCTTGATCAGAACAAAAATTGCACATTTCTGAATTGGACACTCATTGCGGTCATTTTAGGTTCGTTGATGGACAACAACTATCAGATTTTCGTAACCAAGCAGTTTGAAAGGGACCTGGAAAAAATCGCACAATCCGGCCACCGGAAAATCGCTCAAAAACTAGTCGATTTCGTTTACCCCCAGTTGCGTCAACATCCGCATTTTGGACCCAGCATTAAAAAACTGAAAGATTTCACACCGGATACATGGCGATATCGCATCGGTGCCTGGCGTTTTTTCTATGAAATCGATGAACAAGAAAAGATCATCTACCTGGTTGCAGCTTTTCATAGAGGTAGTGCATATTGATCCACAGATTGCGCCAGTGGACAAACCGTTTACGTGATATGTTTTGGCAGAGGAGACACGACCCCTCGCGTTTTTGAACTGGGGTTTGAGCCCATGCCCTACTTTAAAAATGAGTCAATTTTGGTTTTCCTATCGGGTAAACATTGAATCCGATTTCAAATAATTTTTGATGATTGACAATATTTCTGCCGTCAAAGATAAAGGCCGGCTTGATCATGGACCGGTAAATTTTCTCATAATCAAGATCCTTATATAAATTCCACTCTGTGACAATGGCGATGGCATGACAATCATTTGCAGCCTCATACGGATCTTCAACAAAAGTCACCTCTCCAGAAATCT
>DRHF01000269.1 GCA_011049715.1 Desulfobacterales bacterium | reverse complement strand
GACCAAGGTAATGCAGCGCCACAGGGTGGATAGAAAAACGCTTGACAATGAAGAAAAAGTGATATATTAAAGTAGTATCTAACCATTTAATATGAATAGAAAAAACAGATTTTATCTCGTACAGTCCATACATATCTAAGTTTTTTCATCCTACAGAAAACCTGACATATCCATATCATATCGTAACTCTGCTTGTTATCAGATCAAATTGTACCTTAAATTTTAAAAATGAAAGATTGAATCTTGGTCATTGCAGATTCAGATATCACCCTTCATGAAAGCGTCCATACTCCAGCATCTTGTCACCAAATATCTGCCACAGCATCAGCAAACTTGGTATTGATTTGTGTTCCCAAGGCTTTTCTGACTGATTCTGAATTGATAAAATGTTCAACAAACGATTCAGACGGGTAATAAATTGTTTCCGATAATTCAAGCCAAGAGCCCAAAAAAGATCTTGACAAACTACTTTTGTGGAGGTATTTTTAATAAAACATAAACCTGTTTTATGAAATATGGTGACTAAAATGAAAGAGTTTACGCGAAAGCAAGCTGCAAAAATTGTGGATATTCCGACCCGCCGGATTCAGTTTTATACAGAACAAGGAATTTTGTCTGGTGTTAAGACGAAAGTCGGAAGAGGTTTTCCACGTATTTATTCGCAAAGAAATCTTTTTGAGCTTTTTTTAATCAAAGAATTACATTTATTGGGAATGAACCTTGCCACTATTTATCAAATTTTAATAAGAGCCATGGCACTTGTTTCCACCCCACCTAAAACTGGCCCAAAATGGGCCGATGACTCCGAAGTTGAAAAGTCATATCTTAATTTTAATGACGGTGGGGAACTTATTGGTCACTACAAGTACTTGCATTACCCTTTTTATCGTGAGGCTGGTGCAATTGAAGTTACAGACAAGACAAGTTTAGTGAAATCTATATCTTGGCCGGTTACGACAGCAAACATTTTACATGATCAAAGGAGATCGATAGTTAATGAAAAAACCGGAGAAGTTACTGATTTGCCTCCTGAACCTATCACACATAGATATTTTCTATACATTTTTGACAGAGGTAAGCGCGTTGCTTTTGCAGGTGACGAAGGAGATTCATTAGATTCGTTCGATATGACTAATCGTAAAACTGGTCTCGTGATTGATTTAACTGAGGATATAAAAGCAGTTTCTAACGCTTAATTTTTTTTAAAATTAATAAACATAAACGTGTTTTCTGAGAAATTTATTCGATGAATGAAGAATTTTTAATAACCTCTGAATGCACTAAATTATTAAAGCGAACACCAGGGGCCGTTAGAAATCTTGTGTTGAGGCGAAAAATTCCGTTTCGCAAGCCTGGAGGTCGACTAATTTTCTTGCGTTCTGAAATCGAAAAATGGATCGAAAAAGCGCCGGGATTGAGGCTTAGGGACCTGGAAGGGTAAGGCATGGCTAAGCTTAAACCAGGGGGATCATTTATTGAGCGCGAGCTGTACCAGTCAAAAGCCTTTATGTCTCTAAAGGCTTTTTCCGTGAAGCTTCTCATTCTGTTTTTCGATAAAAGGATACGTGAGAGTCGAACCCAAGCAAAGGACAAAAAGGGCAATACCCGGGTGCCTAAATTTATCAACCTGGATCATATCGCCATGCCTTATGCAGAGATTGAAAAAAAGTATGGGATAAAACGTCAAACAATCACACGAGCAATTGATGAACTTTTGGCCAAGGGGTTCATCGAAATACGGCACCATGGGGGGTGCTGTCAGCATGATAAAACGATTTATGCCCTGGTCGATAATTGGATACTTTGGACATCATACACAGCCCCTTTCAGCGTTCGACAACGTGATGTTCGGCGAGGCTATCAAGGCCAAAAGGTTGGAGTTGTAAAAAATTCTAGCGCACAAAATGTGACCCCTGAAGGGTGATTTAGTGGAACAATTTGTTACCCTACTTAAAAGGCTGTAAATCCAGTAATTGCAAGGTTAGAGGCGTGAAATCATAAAAAATGAAAATACCTCTTTTAGGGTCACAAAATGTGCGTGATTACATGAACTACCAAGCATCATGTCCGCCCGGGCCTTTATTAAACATTAAAACAAACGGACCCCCAAAGGGTCCGCACGTGGGTGATATTATGGAAAGACGAAATTTTGACGAAATTCCTGATGGTATCCCTGATGGGTTTGACCATTCGAATTTTGATGATGAGGGGCCGAAATCCAGTATCCGAAAGAAAATGGACCGGTTAAAAGAACAATGGACCGATGCCGGTACGGTTCGTACCACCGACGGGGTTGACCGGTTGAATCGGTCGATGTGATCCGGGCGAGTAAATATCAAGCGGACTCATTGGCTGGACGGTCGGGACTGAATACAGACTTGGCGGTACACCCACCCAGATGACCGCCGAGATCGGGTCGGTTGGCGCTGCTCTCTCAGCATCTTGCCGGCTTCTTACTCACACGAAAGGAAAGCATAACTATTGGAGCGATAACAAAAGGAGGAAAACATGAAAAAAATCGGACCCGCTAGAAAAAAGCTAAACATGATGATAATTGACGACACAATAGCTAAGGTGGACGAATCATTAAAAAACCTTTCAGAAATCCTAACGATGTACGTTAACGGCGAGATACCGGTGGTAATGGGCGGCATAGGAAAAGCAATAGATTTTAATCTTGAACAAAAACAGCTCTTGAGGGAAATGAAACGAAAGGAAGAATCGCCCGAAAAAGACTCGTGATGTTGACAGAAATAGATTTGATAAAAACGAGGGGGTAGACGGGTCATCATTTCAAAATAGTTAGTCGTAACGAGCGAGGACTCCAAGTGCGCGTTCGTGGTAGCAAAAATAAGCTTTTTTACACAAAATAGGACAAGATAGCAATGGCACGAGGACGACTTAAAACGAGTGACAGCAAAAACAAACTACATGGTAACCCGGGCAGGCGTAAACGTAAAAAACAAAGTTTTACTGCGTCTGATGATAGGTTTGGGATCCCCAAGGGTTTGAGCGAGATCATCAGAAGAGAGGTCCGGCAGTTCGCAAACAGCTTAAAGGAAAAGGGGCTGGCGGTTGAAAACCATCGGTCTGATTTTAGGCTATATTGTGAACACCTGCAAAACGCTTATGATGCAAATCAAACGATAAAAAAAGAGGGAATGATTGTTGTTGATGAACGGGGTTTATCAAGGAAGCACCCGGCAAATCAGATTTTTAAAGACAACTCAGTCGAGGCCATGAGGATCAAGCGCGACATAGAAAGGCTGGTCAAGGATATTGAACCACCGGAAAAAGACAACCCATTAAAAGAATTCATGAATCGGGGCGGTAGGCCGTATAAGGTTTAAAAAGGGACTGATTTTCACGAGAAAACACCATGAACAACAATAAACTTGACATACAAACGTTATTCAAACCATAAATAAACTAACCCTTTGCGATTCAAACCGTTCAGGCTGGCAGGCAAGAGACTGTCAATGTTAATACTGAAAAGGTCGGCGGTCATTATGTTTCTAAATCATTGCCGGTAGCAACTCTTCCTTGAGTCCCCTCCGATTCCGGGAAAAAGCCGGAAATAAGAGTCATTTCCTTATGCAGAGCGAGGAACGAGCGGCGCCTTATGCCGGCCGTTGAAGAGTAGAGGGAGGGGCTTATGTATAAACGAAATGATAGCTGGTATTCAGATTTTTGGTACAAAGGCGAAAGGTATTCTGAAAGCCCCGGGCCGGTATCAAAATCAGTTGCCAAGGAAAAAGACAGGGATTTCCGGTCAAGAATTGCTTCGGGGGAATATGTTAAGAAAAAGAACAATCCGCTATTTGATAAAGCCATGGATGAACATCTGAAACGATCTGAGGCTATAAATCAACCAAAGACATACAAAAAGAACCTGGACAGTGCTAAACGCCTAAGAGCACATTTTGGCAAAAGGCGAATCGGTTCTATTGAAGGCAATGAATCGTTGATAAGACAGTATGTCGCGAAGCGTAAGGCCGAAATCAAAGCGAAACAGCTAAAACAGGGGCGAGACCCTTCGCAGTTATCTTTTACCACCATAAACCGTGAATTAGCTCTCTTACGGGCTATGTTCAACAAGCTGATAAAGGCCGGGAAGGCAAGAAAGAATCCGGTATCATTGATCACCATGTTTGAGGAACAGGAACGGGAACGAATTCTTTCTAAAGATGAAATCCAGAAAATTTTCCAGGCCATCGATAAAGCCGATGCGAGATATCATCATTTAAAAGACATTATGATTGTTGCACTTAATACAGCAATGCGAAAAGGTGAAATTTTAAATATGAAAAAGGATTGGGTTAACTTAAAAACCGGGATAATCACCGTCCCCAGGTATGCCATGAAGCGGAAGCGAAAAGACAAACGTGTTCCAATAAATTTTGCGATCCGCCCTATCCTATCAAACCGATTGAAACAAAATCCTAAATCTGAATATGTCTTTGTGAATCCGAAAACAGGCAAGCAATATTGGGACGTCTCTAATGGCTGGACAACGATAATTAATAAGGCGGGGTTTAAAGGGAAACCGAATGTTGACAAAATCCGGTTTCATGATCTAAGACATACCGCAGCAACAATGTTGGCGCGATCGGGGAAAGATATTAAATTTATCGCTCAATATTTAGGACATACAGACGTGAAAACATCGGCCAGATACATTCATTATGATGACAAAGATTTACAAAAAGGGGCTGAAAATCTGGCTGAACTCACATCAAATTTCACAACACCCAAAACCGTCTCGCTGTAAACCCTTTGCGCCTGTAGCTCAGATGGATAGAGCAACGGACTTCTAATCCGTAGGTCGCAGGTTCGAATCCTGCCAGGCGTACCAATGATTAAAGGGGTCGGCTTTAATGACCGACCTTTTTTTTGTTCTGCGAGGCCTATTTAAAGTTTTCTGTGTCTGGCCCAGGCAATCTTATTGCTCGCTGTTTTGGTTCATCCGCTATTTCGGTTGAAGAATCTGCTTAAACTATTTATATTACTTTATAATTGTATTATAAATCAAGCATAGTTTTTTTTAAGGGATATCAAAAGGATTCCAGTCGCACAAACCATATCATAAAAGGATTTATTTTACCTACATCATATATGCTTTTCACATTCGTTTATTTATTTTTCATCGATAAATTTTGCCAAACCCTACTGCCGGAAAAAATATGAAAAATGTTGAGCGCAATAGAGGTTCCAGATAAGATATGAATACGATCATTGTCAGCGATCTCCACATTGGGTGTCGCTACTTTTTATCTGAAGTTTTTGAACGCTTTCTCGAGACAACTATTAAAGGTTATGACCTTATCCTAAACGGTGACATCATTGACGACCCAAAAATGGAATTACCGCCATCGCATCAGGTAATTCTGAACCTAATTCGAAGGGCTTCTCACAATCGTCGGGTCGTTTGGATTCGTGGCAATCATGACAACGGCTATCTTCCGGAAGGATTTGAAAGGGTTCAATTTAAACGCATCCACAGTATAAAAAAAAGGCTGTTAATCACCCACGGGGATGATTTCGATGAAATCATGCCAAGGAATCAAGCATTTATTAAGGCCTTCAAGCTGATGCACAATTTGAGAATCAAGATAGGTGCGAGACCGGTGCATGTGGCATATTATGCAAAAAAATGGGAAATATTTTACCGATATCTCCGCAAAAATGTGATGAGGAACGCAATGAGATGCGCCGTGGAAAATGGATATGAAGCGGTTACCTGTGGTCACACCCACTACCCGGAGCAGGTGGTTTTAAATGGTATCCAGTATATCAATACCGGCGCATGGACGGAATTTCCAGCATGTTACCTGGTCGTAACACCTGATAAAATAGTTTTAAAAACAATTCACGGCAACACCGTCAACTGATTGAAGAACCCCGCATCACCCGAATGTCAGGATTCTCCAGAGGCGAACAAGCCCTCCAAAGGCGGGCAAGTCCTCCAAAGGCGGATAAACCCTCCAAAGGCGGGCAAGTCTTCATTGCGCATCGACACGCTGTGGGGAATTCGCTCGCTTTTTCGGATCACCCCACCCGGGGCATTGATCTGTTTAATTTCCTCCTTTTTCAAGAAGAATATTTCTTTTCATAATAGAAGCGGCTATCTTCTGGTCCCGTTCGGTCAGATCTGACACAAAAAACCTGTACCTTCCGTTTTTGCCCAACTTGCGTTCGGTTTCTTTGTTCTCTTTTAAAAATCCCTCCACTTTTGCAGCAACAGGTTCGGAAACATCCACAATGTTTACTCGTTTGCCTATTTTCACCTGGATGATCTTTTTTATCCGCGTATAATGGGTTGACCCGAGGATAAGGGTATCGATCTGCTTGACCTTCAAGGGATGGAGATACTTTTTGATGATCATGGTTGTTTCAGGTTTTTTAATCCATCCCTCTTCCACCAACGGCACGAGAAGTGGGCAAGCCATCGAGTATACTTTTGCTTCGGGGCTCATTTGTTTGATCTTCTTCTCATAAATGCCGCTTTCAATGGTTGTCCGTGTCCCGATAACTCCGATCATCAATTTTTTAGAATTTAAAAGTGCGCGTTCAACTCCCGGCGTGATGACCTCAAATACCGGCAGGTCATATCTTTTGGAAACAGTTTCGGAAGCGATGCTGGAAATGGTATTGCAGGCCGATACTAGAAGGGTTGCCCCTTTTTCCAATAAAAATCCGGTGTTCTGGAGGGCCCAACGGGTCACCGTTTCAGGGCTCTTGTCACCATATGGCGCACGAGCAGTATCGCCCAGATAGATCAGGTCGTATTCGGGAAGCTGTTTTATCAGCTCCCGCACCACCGTCAGTCCCACAATGCCTGACCCCAAAACACCGATCACGACTAAAATGCACCTCGTAGATTCAGATGGAAAAACCCGCCCATGGTTCCTTGTACCTCAGTTGGGTGAAAGTCGAGAGTGTACCAGGTGCTGATCAAAGCAGTATTGTATCCTGCACCTGATTTAAATATTAGGAGACGGATCAACGATCCGATTGTTTTGACATCACTTTTCCCAGGCATTCTTTTAAGCGGCTGATTGGAATACCGCTATTAATGCCGGGGCAACAGGCCGCCATTT
Source organism: Desulfobacterales bacterium (assembly GCA_011049715.1). Taxonomy (GTDB): domain Bacteria; phylum Desulfobacterota; class Desulfobacteria; order Desulfobacterales; family UBA2156; genus UBA2156. Next base: position 2,132 of record DRHF01000269.1, on the reverse strand, counting down.
CAGACCAATTGTCGATATCAACCATAACAGCCTTGATAAAGGGCCATTCGCGGCACATACGGGGTTTTACCGGATGAATTAAACAGAGTCCGTTCCAAAACAGGCAGTAGCCGTTTTTCCCCTGCCCCAAAATCGGCTTTCCCTCTGACATCTGGCAATAGTCGGTAACAAAATTCCGTGGATCTGCTTTAATATAGTTGGAAATGGCTTCGATATCTTCGGCGGTGATAAAAGTCCCCCCAAACCCCTTGCAACAATTTCCACATTTTTTGCATTGAAAAACCTTCGAAAGCCTTAGGGTATCATAGGTCATGGCGTCTTTCCATCGCTCTTTTCAAGGTAACCTGATCCACATATTTCAGTTCACCACCCATCGGTATCCCCGAGGCGATTCGCGACACTTTGATCGGACGATTCAGAAGGCGTTCTGCAAGATATGATGCGGTTGCCTCCCCTTCAACATCTGTACCGGTTGCGATCACTACCTCTTTGACTGTTCCTTCCTCGATTCTTGAAATCAGCTCTCTAATCCTGATATGATCAGGGCCCACACCTGCCATGGGAGATAATACACCTTGAAGAACATGGTACACGCCTAGAAATGAGCCCGATTTTTCAATCGCCACCATATCCACAGGCTGTTCGACTACACAAAGCAGTGTTTCATCTCTTGTCGGATTACTGCAGATGTTGCAAACAGGGTTATCACTTAAGGAAAAACATCGTGAACATAACCGGATCTTGTCTTTGACTTCAAGAATACTCCCTGCCAGCTGTTCCGCTTCCTTCCGAGGGACACCGAGAAGATAGATGGCGAGTCGTTCGGCGGTCTTTTCTCCAATTCCAGGGAGTTTGGAAATGTTCTGAATTAGATGCACTATCGGTGTTGGATAATAACCCATTTACATCAACCCCGGTATGTTCAAACCGCCGGTGAGCTTATTCATTTCTACTGAAACCATTTCCTGCGATTTTTCAAGGGCTTCATTAACCGCAGCAATGATAAGATCCTGAAGCATTTCAACATCCTCGGGGTCTACAACCTCCTTCTCGATTTGGATGGAAAGAATTTGATGCTTCCCGTTTGCCACCACTTTCACCATACCGCCACCAGCGGTCGCTTCAACCGTTTTTTCAGCCATCTCTTCCTGCAGTTTAGCCATATTCGACTGAAGTTTCTGAGCCTGCTTTAGCATCTTTCCCATTCCTTTCATGGAAACCTCCTATAAAATCTTGATATCGACAACTTTACCGTTGAAAATTTCAACTGCATCAGCAACCAGCGGATGCTGAATCGCTTTTTGTTTTAAGTCGTTGGTTTTGTTTTTTTTCTGAGGCCTATCATCCGGTTTGGATGGTTTGGCTTTTATACTGAGATGCATTTCTTTGCCAAAAAAATCCCGGCAGGTGCTCTCAAAGATCCTCATGTTTTTTCGCCGCTGAATCATTCGCAAATTAAAATCGTTACCGTTGGCTTCAATCTCCAGGCTTTCTCCGGTTAATTTGGTTAAAGTACATTTTTGCAGAAAAGCGGCCAGTGACGGATTTTTCTCCGAGAGCACATTCCTAAGCTTTTTCCAGGTGTTGTCTGCATTGAGATTGTCGTCAGGGGGCGGATCGAGTCTAGTCTTTTTTTTTATTGGATCACTGTTTTTTTTTAAATTGTTCTTCTGATCCCCGGCGCCCTGAATTTCCTTTCTCAGATTATCGAGTTTTTCGATGAGCATGTCGATGGATAGAGCAGGCTCTATCTGAACCACCTTCATCAATATCATTTCAAGTGCCAACTTTGGCTGGATAGCGAATCTAATGGCCGATTCCTCTTCAAAAAGAATATTAAAAACCTGATTCAAAAAAATCTCAGAGACGTCTTTAACCTGCTCGACCATTGAAGAAACTTCATCTGCTGAAAGATTAACCAGTCTATCGATCTTATCTCCCATCTTAACGACCAATAAATTTCTAAAGTGCTCAATAAGATCCTGATACAGCTTTTTCATGTCATGACCACTCGCATAGATTTCCTCTACCATATCGAGCAATCCTGAGGTGTCTTTCGAAAAAATGGCCGCGGATAAATCAAAGATAATTTTTCTGTCTAAAACACCGAGCAACTCCAAGACCTGATCATG
>DRHF01000268.1 GCA_011049715.1 Desulfobacterales bacterium | reverse complement strand
GGACATTTCACTCTTTTGCAAATGCCAACCTGCGAAAGTATGCTGCTAAAATAGGATTCAAATCCGAATTTACCATTCTCGATCGCGTGGATATGGAAAATCTTCTCGGCATGTTGAGAAAAAATACCAGAGCCCTCCCGGAACACCATTTGTTTCCAAAAAAACAGACCCTCACACAAATTATTAGCAAATCGGTGAACAAAGGACTGTCGATTGATGAGATTATTTATGATGAGTACCCTCATTTTTCTCCAAATTTGGCGCAGATAAAGAAGATTCATGAAGAATATGTCAGACAAAAAAGAGAGCATCATTTTCTGGACTACGACGATCTTTTGGTCTACTTAAAACAGCTTTTGCAGGACCAGCCTGAAATCCGCCAAAGAATTTCTTCCGCCTATCAGTTTATCATGGTTGATGAATACCAGGATACCAATCCGGTTCAAGCTGAAATCCTGCATCTTCTTTCCAATATCAACAAAAATATTATGGTTGTCGGTGATGATTCCCAGAGTATCTATGCCTTTAGAGGCGCAAGTTTCAAAAATATCATGGAATTTCCAAGGGTATTTCCCAACACCAAAATTATTCGCCTCGAGAAAAACTACCGGAGCGTTCAACCGATTTTGGATCTGGCCAATGTCATAATTGAGCAGGCTGCAAATAAATACAAAAAAAACCTTTTTACCACGAAACGCGGGGGAACCAAACCGGTTCTTATCGCAGCGGAGAGCGAACATGCGCAGTCAAGATTCGTGATTGAAAAAATACAGGACTTGAGCGAAAAAGGGATATCCCTTGGTCAGATTGCCGTACTTTTCAGGGCGAGCTTTCATTCCTTTGATCTTGAAATTGAATTGGCCAAGGAAGAAATTCCCTTCATCAAGGTGGGAGGTTTCAAATTTATGGAATCCGCACATATCAAGGATGTTCTTGCGCACCTAAGGGTTATCTCAAACCCATACGACTGGCTCAGCTGGTACCGGATATTTCTTCTTCTCGATAAAATAGGGATCAAGACCGCCCAAAATATATATTCCGCCCTATATAAAAAAAGAACAGGAATTGCCGGACTCTTTACCGTCAACGTCAAAACCGGCAATCCCGATGGTTTCAACCGGCTCAAGGAGCTTTTTTCAATGATCGAATCCGGTCACATGTCGATTGTAGAAATGGGTGAAGCGGTGTTCAATTACTATTGGCCCATTTTAAAGGAAAAATACGACGACCATCCCAAACGGTCAAGGGACCTCGAACAGCTCTTGACCATTATGGACCGATATCGGGATCTTGAAAAGTTTTTAACCGACATGGCCCTTGAACCGCCAAATTCGAGCATCAACAATTCGCTATCCTCACACGATGGAAATATGGATCGCCTCGTCCTTTCAACGGTTCACTCAGCAAAGGGCTTGGAATGGAACACTGTCTTTGTTATCTGGACCCTGGACGGACGATTTCCGTCCCTCCGCTCGATAAACAAAGAAGAGGAGCTCGAGGAAGAAATGCGGCTCATGTATGTCGCGACCACTCGGGCAAAAGAAAATCTTTACTTCACATATCCCGAGGAAATTTATGACAGAAGCTCACGAACGATTTTAGATCGTCCATCCCGTTTTCTAGACGGGTTACCGGGCGACATCCTCCAAAAAAGCTATCTTTAACTTTATAGCTCAAGTTTCGCACCCCCAATGGGGCACAGTTCCGCATCTGGTGTGGGGTAAATAAAATTTTTTGGAAAAACAATGCGGCAATCAGTTTGAACCGGTATCCATAAAGTAATCACCGTGCACAGGCACGCGATGGTCTGGTTTCTTTTTACCCTATACCTGATGCGACTTTCCTTAAAATATCAGGTGCAAAACTTGAGTTTATAGGAACCACGCGGGGTAGAACAGGAAAAAAGAGCATCAGATGTGAATTCGCATTATTCAGAAAAGTATTCCACTTCATATATCTGAACAGTGGTATCGCTGCTTTTCCAAGACGTCTTTTCCATACAACCTTTTTGGCAAAGGCACTCCAGAAATTCTTCCTTATCAGGGAGCTGCACCCAAACTTGAGGTAGAAACGTAGAACGATGCCATCCCTGCGAGAGTATGACACCATGAATACCGGGTTTAAGTTTGCGCTTTAAGTCTTCACCATCGACGAAACTCAATTTTTTTGGAATGGTCAGCACACTGATCTCAATATCGATGTCCGAAATTTCGTCTTTTGTCAAAGATGGAAAACGGGGATCTTTAAACGCCGCATTCTTCGAATTTTCTTCAACATTTGCAAGTAACGATGTTATAGGCTCAATGGTGCCGATACACCCTCTTAGGACCCCCCTTTTGTGAAGGGTGACAAAGCACCCCCGCTTTTCAAGCATCGCAGGCTTAGGCTCAGCCGGTCGTTTAATCTTTTCACCTTCGATGAGCTCGGATTCTATCGAAGATCGGGCGAGTTTGAGAAGAAGATGTTTATCACGCTCATCTAATGCGGACAGCTGGTTTACGTCTTTTTTTTCTTTTCGAAACACAAATTGAATGGTCTTAGACCCCAGGGAATGTTATTGTCTTAAAAAAGCCCACCAGATATAAAGGAAAAAGCCTGACCATGAAAAAAAACAGGTAATATAGGCCAGCCAGTTAAAAGGTTTTTTGGCCCTTCCGCCGGCATCCACTCTGCCGACCTTTGCATGACATGAAAAACATCTCTTGGCATCAACCGGCAATCGGGTCGAACACTCCGGGCAAAATTTCAGTGAATGGGTTTTGCTTTTTTTCCCTTTAGCAGGCATAAAAAGACTTCCGCTTTCATTTGGATAGACGCACAATTATTTGACGCTTTGCCCAGAAAGGACAGAACAGATTTTTCGCTGTTTTTTTATCCGCTATCTGACAAAATCATTCTCAATCGAAATATCGGATCTGCTTCTGATCTGTGATAACCAGGCATCTAGGGTTTTAAGTCTCTTTTGGCGCAGTCTTGACGCTATAATATTTTCTTTCTCCAGATCAAATTTTTCAAGATCAGGCACTTTTCTATCCGTATATTTAATGATATAGTATCCTTTACTTCCCTTTATTACATTTTTTCCTATCGGATTTTCAGCCGAAAGTTTAAAAGCAGCGTCAGCGATCGCAGGTTCATACCCGATATCCGGAATCGACTCGGTCCGCTTAAAGAGCCCGGTGGAACCTGACGTTAAATTGAATTTTTTACCCACCTCGTCCATCGTTTTACCGTTTTTTAATTCCTTCAGAAGCTCCTCGGCATCCTGACTCGCTTTTTTATCCTTTTTCTCTTTTATCAGGTCAGCCCTTACTTCCTCCTCCACCTCAGCAAGTTCAGGTATCTCCTCAGGAATTTGTTCAATCACCTGTAGAATATAATATCCATCGTCAAAATCCTGGATTTCGCTGATATCCATAACGGTGAGATCAAAAGTGGCAGCAGCGAACTTTTCGGGATTTTGAATATTTTTTTCCGGCCCTTTTTTTGAAAAGAAATCTGTTGTCATGACTTTGGGTTTTTGCCCTTCAACGGCTTTGGCCAAATCATCTCCATCAAAAAGAGCATCCGAAACTGTCTCCGCCTCATCAAACGCAAGCGTTTGCGCTGTTTCATCTGTCAATTTTTTCCGTATGCCATCTTCTGCCTCTTTTTGGGAAAATTGCGAGGCTTCATTTACCTTTTCGACCTTGATCAGATGCCATCCGAACCGGGTTCGGACCGGTTCGCTGATCTCGCCGGCTTTCATTGAAAACGCTTTTTCAGCAAACGGTCCGACCATCGCTTCCTTTTGAAATGTCCCGAGATACCCGCCGGTGTCTCTGGTTGGACCTTCTGAATACGTTTTCGCAAGCTGAACAAAATCTTCACCTTCCCGAGCCTTTTTCAGAATATTGAGAATTTTTCCTCTTTTTTCTTCAACAATCTCCTGGGTTGCGCTCTGGTCGGCTTTTAACAGGATATGCCGTGCTTCAACTGTTTTCGGCTTCTTAAATTCTTTCGGGTTTGATTCATAATATTCGCTTATCTCTTCATCTGTGATCACAATACCCGACCTGTACATATCCGGATCAAAATGCAGATACCGAACTTTTATTTTGGCCTCGGTTTTATAGGATTCCTTATGTTTATCAAAAAAAGTATTGATTTCGTCGGTAGTGCTTTGGATATCTGTATATCGGTCAGGTTCAAACACCACATAATTGATTTTGACCGATGTATTATTCCACTTAAACCACTCTTCGGCTTCCGCGTCTGAAACTTTGACACTATCCTCTATCAGGGACCTTAATTTTTCGGTCAACATCGACCTTTTTTGAGAACGCTCAAACATTTCGGGTGTCAACCTGTTGCTATTCAACACCCGTTGATAAAGACGGGTATCGAATATACCGGCGATTTGAAAGGCTTCGATATTTCTGATCGAATTGGAGAGTTCATTTTCAGAGACCTTAAAATTAAGTTTTTTCGCCTCTTGATGCAAAAGCCTTCGACTGATCAGTTGTTCTATCGCACGGTTTTTGGGCTGGAAACTCTCAAGGATATCATCGCTCAAACGATTTCCAAAGCTTCTACGCAACTGTTCGATAATGTTGTTATAAACTTCCCTATATTCTTCTACTGTAATTGTTTCCCCGTTAACGACCGCAACTCGGCCTGCCCTTTGTGCGCGGAAACTTCCAACTCCCCAGAAGACGAAGACAATGACAATGGCGCCTAAAATGACTTTGATTAACCAGGTGGTCGCATATTTACGCATTAAACTGAGCATCTTTTCCCCTGCAATGACAAATTTAATAAAGTCTAAATGATGACTGAGATCGGACTTCCTTGCCGATCGATCTTAAATCCCACAGACTCGGAACAGAAAGCGCAAAGGTACTCATACTTGTCCCCTTCAGGAAGAACAAGCAGGAGACGTTTCCGGACCGGAACCGCCTGTTGGCATCTGTTGCAATAGAGTTCTGTTGCTTCAAACTCTTTGTACATACTCGGCTTGGCGTCTTTTTGCGCCCCCCCCGGCGGGTTTTGAAAATTTCTTGGGTCCATAACCCTTTCCTGCTGAGATTTGAGGTTCTGACCCCATCGAACAAAAAAAATCTTGGGTCATTAAATATGTATTGTTTTAAACTGCCTAATATTATTTACAATTTTATTTTTTGTCAATAAATTCTCTACCCCTTTTCTTGGACAGGTTCTATTTCTTTTTTTCAAAATAAAAATATTGACACCCATGAACGGTGTTTGTTAACCTTTTTAGCATTAGCAAATTAGGGGCTGTAGCTCAGCTGGGAGAGCGCATGACTGGCAGTCATGAGGTCGTCGGTTCGATCCCGATCAGCTCCACCAACAAAATCAATAGGTTACAAGCTAATAGTTTTTTTTCTTGAGGGAAAATGCAACAGTTTTGTGACCTTTAACGTTTTTCGAAACAGTTGCTCTATTTTATTCCTGCCAACTAGAGACCTTACCGTTTTTAAGATGGACATACTTACTTCGGGATCTATCAAACTTGTAAATATATTGTGTTTGGACACCCCACGAACCAATTGATCTTGGATAGCCCCATGACAATTGCAAGCCTACTTCGCTCATACCCACTACCAATTGCCGCTGATCGATATATTGCCACTCGTGAACCGGAACAGCCTTTCGCCTTATCAACTCATCTTTGATAACAGGGGGCCTGCCGTTTTGATATTGATACACCAAATCCTCAAGCCCGGCCTCTTCGAACTCTGATGGGGTCATGTTTACCATGGGGTTGGTGCATCCTAGAAACCACACGGCAATGGTGACTAAACCCATCATTCGTTTTTTCATTTTATACCTCCTTTTCAAGCTATCTCTGGCGGGCTTTCCCAACGAACAAATAAATAAAGTCAAGTTTCGCACTCCCAATGGGGCACGGTGCAGCATCTGGTGTGGGGTAAATAAAATTTTTTTGAAAAACAATGAGGCAATCAGTTTGAATCGGTATCCATAAAGTAATCACCGTGCACAGGCACGCGGTGGTCTGGTTTCTTTCGTAATATCAGTTGCTTCTGAAATGATAACTCTTAAAAGGTTTTGTGCCGTTATCAAAGCGCTCATCATCAATTTTTTCCAGAAAATTTCTTTTTACCCTATGCCTGATGCGACTTTCCTTAAAATATCAGGTGCGAAACTTGAGAATAAAGATTCAAGATGTTATCTCCCTAGTGTCTAAAACGTTTTTGAATTCAACGCCAATTCCTTTTTCTTGGGAGCCAACCCATATAATCATACCGGATCTCTCCTCATTTCCAAAAATAGGTGATTCAAATGTCATTGAGATGCCCTGGCCTACGGAGAAATTCCCTCTTGTGGTAATAAAAACACCGTTGTCTCCTGCATTTCCGACAACGCCACGGTAGGTGTGGCCCTCAACAGTAAATGTTACAAGCCTGGAGGTGAAAATCCTGAAATATTCTCTTCTGTCTTTATTCGTCATACATGCAGATCTCCCTTTTTGTTTTCATATCCGCTCCATGCTTTCTTGAGTGCCCCTATAGTTATCCTATCAACCGATCTGGGTCAACTTTTCCGTCCTTTTTAACCGCAAACTTTCCCTGCCAGGAATCTCTTTTTTCCAAAAAATCGTTGATCATCGACAGGGTTTCACCCTTTTTGAGGGACCATGCCGGCGCAACAAGTTCTTTTAAATGGGGATCGCTGGTAAGGCGCTGAATGACCACATCACCAGGAATAAGTTCCAGGAATTCACAAACGAGGTCCACATATTCATGTTGCTCCAAACAGTTGTAACTCCCATCTTGATAAAGTTTCTCTAGCATAGTCCCTTTCACCACATAAAGGAGATGGAGCTTTATACCATCGATACCCAGGCGAGCGATGACCTTTGCGGTCTGAAGTATCTGTTCTCTCTTTTCATTGGGAAGCCCGAGGATAACATGGGCACATATTTTTATTCCTCTGTTTATTGTCTTTTTTATTGCTTTTTTAAAACAAGCGAAATCATGTCCCCGATTGATGAGCGCCAATGTTTTATCAAAACAGGATTGCAGACCATACTCGATCCAGATCAAATGATTTTCAGCATATTGTTGCAGCAGCTCTAATATCGGCTCGTTCACACAGTCAGGACGTGTTCCGATGGAAAGCCCGACCACATTTTCAACCGAAAGGGCCTCTTCATAGAGACGTTGAAGTTTTTCCAGGGGGGCATATGTATTGGAAAAGGACTGGAAATAAACGATGAATTTTTTTGAACCGTATCGTCTGGCGAGGGCCTGTTTCCCGCCGATCACCTGTTTTGTTACTGAAAGACCTTTTGCGTAAGCGCCTGTCCCCGACCCGCGGGAGTTGCAATAGATGCATCCTTTTGTCGAGAGGGTGCCGTCTCTGTTGGGGCATGAAAGGCCCGCATCTATGGTGATTTTCTGAACCCTGCATCCGAATATATCTCTGAGATAGGTATTGAAATCATAGTATCTTTTATTCATGCGTTCCATCTGCAAACTTGACCTCACTGCAAAGTAATTATATATAATAATGAAATAAAGAGGAAGCGAAAAACAACAAAAGCCCTAAATGGATTCTGGAATAAAAAAATACGATATCATCGTCATCGGTGCGGGTCATGCCGGGTGTGAAGCTGCTCTTGCCGGCGCCAGAATGGGATGCAGTGTCCTTCTTACGGCCATTGACTTGGATAAAGTGGCAGCGATGCCCTGCAGTCCCTCCATCGGCGGAATGGCAAAGGGACAGCTTGTAAAAGAGATTGATGCGCTCGGCGGTGAAATGGCAAAAACAGCAGACAAGACAGCCATTCAATACCGGACCCTGAATACGAGAAAAGGACCCGCTGTCCATTCATCTCGAACCCAAAACGACAAGATCCGTTACCATATGGTCATGAAATCGGTTTTAGAGGGTCAGGTCAATCTAGATCTCAAGCAGATAATGGTTGAAAAGCTGATTATCGAGAAAAACCGGATAG
>DRHF01000267.1 GCA_011049715.1 Desulfobacterales bacterium | reverse complement strand
GATCCCAAGCCCGGTGCTGAAATCAGAAAAGGGAGGGATATCAGGATTATCATCTCAAAAGGCGCCAAAACGGTTTTGATGCCGAATCTTCAAGGGCTTTCAATTCAGCAAGCCCGAATTATATTGGAAGATAACCAGGACAGATATTTTCACAACTCTTGTAATCATCCGCCTCTTTTCATGCAGACTGCAAAAAACCCATCCATATGGTGAAGATGAGGAAACGTTTTAAGAAACCCGTGATCATTCACAAGTGAGCGTGCTGCCACGGGTAATCCTGGAAGCGTCTTGTCAGCAGTATACTCGGAATGTTTGGCTAAAAACGCACCAATCACATCCTCACCCTCTTCCGGTTCTGTGCTGCATACCGCATAAACCAAAACGCCCGATGGCTTGATCAGGCTCGAAACATTATCCAAAAATTTTACTTGTCGCTCATGGTATATTTTAATCTGCTTTTTGGACCGATTCCATTTGGCGTCCGGATTTCTTCTCAGAACTCCCAGTCCTGAACAGGGCGCGTCTACCAGGATACGATCAAACTTTCCTGTCAAACCTTTACTGAGGGAATAGTTTAGATCGTATGAAAACGTCGTTGCAATTGAAATGCCGAGCCGTTTCATTTCCGTACTGAGTCTGAAAAGCTTTTTCTCATTTTTGTCAACCGCCACAATCCACCCTGAATTGTTCATCCTTTGGGCAAGATGTCCGGTTTTACCGCCAAGCCCGGCACATGCATCCAAAACGGTCTCCCCGGGTTGGGGGTCAAGGAGAAATGAGACCAGTTGCGAAGCTTCGTCCTGAACTTGAAACCATCCTTTCTTAAAAGCTTTCATTTCAGGAATCGATGTCATCGGACCAAAGAAAGAAATCCCATCCGGGGAATAGGTTGTCAAGCGGATATTTTTCACCCGATGTTGAAGATCCTTTGCCAATTCTTTTCGGGTAGTCTGTAGCGTATTGGCACAAATAGTGATCGGCGGTATGGTGTTGATGGCGTCACAAAGTGCCTCGGTCTCTTGGTAACCCATGCGTTTGGCCCATTTTTCAATAAGCCACCGCGGAAATGACCGCTGTATCGACAATGACCCTATAGGGTCTTTAAGGGGGTCTGGTAAGGGTGTTTTTTGATAATTGACGGAAGCTTTTCGTAATAGGGCATTGACATAACCCGCAGTCCACGGGGTAGATGAGGACTTGGCCATTTCAACAGCGGTATGTACAGCAGCAGCGACCGGTACCTTTGATAAATAGATTATCTGAAAAAGCCCTATTCTGAGAATATTTAAAATGTTGAGTTCTATTTTTTCGATACGAATATTTGAGAAATATGTAATGATAGTATCGAGAAAACCACGCCATCTTAAAACGCCAAAAACGAGCGCTTGAAGCAGCGAGCGATCTCTTTGCGAAAAAGAACGCTTGTTATGAACAATTTCAAATAGAAAATCGAGCGTTCTTCTTTTTTTTTCCAGCGCATTTAAAATCCACAAAGCGATGTGGCGTACATCAGTATCGGGGTAAAATATCGGAGAGTCGACTCTGAAAAATGGTTTCACGACAAAATAACTTTCCCCGTCAGTTTCCAATTTCTTGGAATTGGAACTTTTCCTGGAGAGGCCGAAGGAAATGCACGCGCTTTCTCGGCTTAGAACAAAACTGTTCCCGGGCCCATTCTGGCCCCTTGCATGAAATCTTTTATGGAAAGACGCTTTCCCGAGGCCCCCTGAATTTCAAGAATGGACAGCGCCCCTTTTCCGGTGGCAACGCGTAATTCGTCCGAAAACCCTTTTATAACAGTGCCCGGAATTTCATCGGCTTTCAAAAGCGCCGGCCTTGCTTTGAATATTTTCAGGCGTTTTTTCCCCCAAAAGGTAAAGGCGCCTGGCCAGGGCGTCACTCCCCGGATAAATGCATCAAGATCATCGGCAGTCATTTTCCAATTGATGTGTCCATCCTCACTTTTTAGCAAAGGGGCGTAGGTGGCAATATCATGGCGCTGTGGTCTGGGGGTCACACTGCCAAGATCGAGCGCGTTTAATGTCTTGATCATGAGGTTTGCACCCATAACAGCCAAACGTTCATGCAGGGTGGGCGATGTATCATCGGGATTAATTTCAAGTTTATCAGATAAAAGAATATCACCGGTATCCAATCCGCTATCAATGAAAATAGTGGTGACACCCGTCTCTTTTTCCCTGTTTATTATGGCCCATTGAATCGGCGCCGCACCACGAAATTTTGGAAGGAGTGACGCGTGCAGATTGATTACTCCAAAACGGGGTACTGTGAGAATATTTTCGGGTATGATATGACCATAGGAAACAACGATAAGAAAATCCGGCTTTAATTTGCCAAGTTTCTGCGCAAACGCATCGGTCTTGATGGATACCGGCTGCAAAATAGCATACCCCAGCTCGCTGGCAACTCTCTTTACAGGAGGAGCTGTTATTTTGCGGCCACGCCCCTTTGGTCGATCCGGTTGTGTCACGACCAGAGATATTGTATGTTCAGTTTCGTGGAGACGTTTTAGGGTTGGTAATGCAAAATCCGGAGTACCCATAAAGACAAGTTTGAATTTTTTGCTCATGCGATTTTAATTTTTTTTCTCACTCGTTTTTTATACATTTCTCTTTTTAACGAACTGATACGTTCGATAAACAGGATTCCGTCCAAATGATCGATCTCGTGTTGCAACACAAAGGCCAAGGGCCCATCAGCTTCAATACTCAAAGGGTTTCCTTCCCTGTCTAAACCTTCCACTAAAATTGAAGATGCACGTTTCACATCCGCCCTGAAATCGGGGACACTCAAGCAGCCCTCATTTTCCGAGATGACTTCGCCTTCCATGTCAACGATCCGAGGATTGATCAAGACTTTAAGCGATCGCCCCTCGTCCTGTGAAGAAACATCATAAACAATTACACGCTTCCCATGCCCAACCTGTATCGCGGCGAGCCCGACGCCCGGCGCATCATACAAGGTTGCCGCCATATCGCCGATCAATGTCTGGATCGTTTCATCAATATGTTCGGCCGGTATTGCGGGGCGACTCAGAAATCGATCCGGATATGTTAAAATTTCAAGTATGGCCATTGCTTGAGATCCCCATCATTTTATCGCACAATATTTGCATGTGATATATTGGATTCTCCTTTTTCTTTTGTGACCTGCCATATATTCACACCGGTCATGATAGCCGATACGAACCCCATGACAATGACCGGAAAGATTTGGATGACATGGTTTGCCAGGGTAAAACCGGCGGCTTCCTTCCCCGAAATTCCAAAAAGGGAAAGAGCAAAAATGCCTCCAGCCTCCCAGATACCCCAAAATCCGGGCACAGATGGAATAGCAATGAAGAAGCAGACAATAATCATTACAGAAAAAATTTCCATAAAAGACAGATCAATCCCCGGCGAACCCATGGCAAAGATGTAGTATGAAAATGCTGAAAGGCCCCATATGACGAAAGAAAGCCCGACACAAATCAGCATCTCCTTTGGATATTTAATAAGGGAAAAACCAGAGGCGAAATTTTCGACCATTTTTACAAGGGGGATGCAGACCTTTTGCTTAATTTTCTCCTTTGACGACTCGCTCACAAAAAAAAGAAAAGCCGGCATCTTGATAATGAACCTGTTCATCATCGTTCTGACTTTTTCTGTACTCACCATGACAATCCCTGCAATCAGTACAATGATCAATTTTACCATACTGCCGCGAATCGTCATCAACATATCTTTGTTGAGGTGATATTTCCCGAACGCCATATCAAAATTGGGGTCCACCTGAACTGTCATCATCATCACACCAAAAAGGATGACCAAGATAACGACATCAAATACCCGCTCGACCGCTACGGTTGCAAGTCCACTTGAAACCGGCACATGATCATTTTTTTTCAAAATGACAGGCCGTGCCACTTCTCCAACTCTCGCTGGAAGAATGCAATTTATCATAAACCCGATCATCATCGGATGATATGCCCGCCAAAAACTCACCTCTTGTACGGATTTCAGGATCAGTTGCCACCGCAACGCCCTTAGAATAAAAGTGATGAAGACAACCAGTATGGAAGGTATGATCCAAAAATAGTTTATGGATGATATGTAATCCACCAGATGAACAAATGGAACATTTCTGAACGCAAAAAAAAGAGCGATGGCCGACAGGCATACCCCGATACCCAGAAAGATTGCGTTATTCTTTTTCATAAAATAAAGGACGGTCAGGATAGGATGTTGTGTGCCTCTTTGACATCCTTTTCAATCTGTTTGGAAAGGGCCGGGATATTCGAAAACTTAATTTCATCTCGGATTCGTTGAATAAAATTAACTCGAATTTTTTGTCCATATATGTTCTCATTAAAATCGAGAATATGAACCTCCACTGAAAATATATGATCATCGAAGGTTGGACTGTATCCTATATTGGCCACCCCTTCATGTTTTTTGTCATCGCACTCCACCGTAACCGCATAGATTCCGGTTTTGGGGCAAAGTTCATCTTGCAGATTTATATTTGCGGTTTGAAATCCCAAAAGCTTGCCTCCCCGGCCTCGTCCACTGACAACCGTACCTTTTATTTGGTAGAAGCGCCCTAACAATTTTCTGGCTTCTGATACGTTTCCCTCCATGAGAAGCTCACGTATTTTGGTACTGCTGATTCTTCCATGGGTATGATTTGATACCGGTATCCAATCAATCACAATGACTTCAAAACCGAAGGATTCCGAGAAAAATTTTAAAAGCGCGACATTCCCTTCACGGTTTTTCCCAAATGTGTAATCTTGCCCGATCACAATGGCTTTTATGCCGATTTTTCCTACCAGCAGGTCCCCCACAAATTGCTTTGCCGTTATTGTTGCAAATTCCCGGGTGAACGGGATTGTAATTAAAATATCTATGCCGGATCTCTCAATAAGTTCCACTTTCTGTTCATATAGGGTGATAAGGGGCGGATGGTTGTTTTGTCCCATCACCCGGGCAGGATGCGGCTCAAAAGTGATGGCCATGGATATGCCATCCATGGCTCCCGCCTTTTCAACCGTCCTGCCTAAAAGGGCTTGATGTCCGATGTGCACCCCATCGAAGTTACCGATGGTAATGACCGCATTTTTAAAGGGTTTTGAAATGTCATCTATGTTATTTATAAGTTGCATTATTACCTTTCCAAACGATTATCTGAAATCCCTTAACGGTTCAAACAAATTACTGATAGATCTTTTTTGTAAAAACACACCGAAAAAAAGAGCGCTGATAAAAACCGAAACCACCCAAAATTCGGCGAATTTTTTAGCTTGATAGCAAGATTGATGAACTCGTAAAAAGTCAAAAAGAGCACATTTGGGCGTAATGCCCTAATGGCTAAGTATCGATAATAATTAACAATTTCTGAATCCTTAAATTCTTAAATCCATGTAAAAAGGACTTTTTACATGGGAATCAAGATTGGCTTGACAAAATGATAAAACTTATATAGCTAGCATAATCTCATTTATAAATCAATCTCTTTGTACTTTCCATCATCCAAGTGCCGAAGTGGCGGAACTGGTAGACGCGCTAGGTTCAGGGTCTAGTGGGGGTTTCTCCGTGGGAGTTCGAGTCTCCCCTTCGGCACCATCAATAAAAACAATAAGTTATCCAACTTTGAGCCCCTTTCTGGAGGGGCTTTTTTTGGATGAAAGTAACATAAAAGTAACGCTGATCGACAACCAGTTGCGGCCCCCTTCCTTAAATGGTACCTTTCGTAACCCTTAATTCCTATCTTCTAATAATCATCATTCCAGGTTTTAACAAGTCTTCTGAAAAAAGAGTCTGTTTAACAGAATTGCATTTTGTTTAATTCAAATGAATTTCATGTTAACTTTTCATTGATTAAAATGTGCCCCCGACTTTGATAGATCAAAGTATTTATAGAAATTACCATATGGATAGGATTGTTTGGAAAAATATAAAAAATAAATTAAAATATAAAAAATTAAGTCACCCAAATAGAAAGAAATATGGTTATTGAATTGTGTAAGATGTGAGTAGAAAGTGTTGAAAATTAATTGAATGGTTGAATTTTGGAAAGGGTTTGATGGAGTAAGAAATTGGTAATGTTGATGTTGACTTTTCACAATTGGCTTGACAGATCATGAAACAACTTTTTCATGTGGAAGTTATACCAAGTGGAAATTGAATTGAAACTGAGTGAGGGAAACAGTTGGATGTGGTTTTTAGGGTGGAGACTTAAGAGGCTTGAATAAAAAGAGAAAATCAATTATGAATTACCACAGTTCTTTTTGATTTGTTTAGATATATTGTTGAAACCATAGGTGACACAAAGGAGCTTTATACGGACAGAAAACCAGGGTTCCGCGTCTTATGCGGATCAATTTAAACATTGTTGGGTAAAAAATAGCACACTTTAATTACTTGACATACTTAAAATACTGAAGTATATTACGCATACAAATGACGCGCCGATTTTTAATCCTTGAAATGAAATTGGAGGTATAAGTATGCGTATGCACAAAATTGATTTAGATCAAGAGGTGTTAGATTATCTTAAAAGTCAAGCTGAACCATTCATTGACACACCTAACGATGTTTTGCGTAGACTTTTGCTTGGGAAAACCAGCAATGAAAAACTTTCTCAAGTTAAATCGAGAGAGAGCTTAAGTCATAATCCTCCTCCGGTTCCTGCCGGAACTCCTAAGGCACTTGAGCACATTTTACAGGTTGTTTATTTAACGCATTTTGTAGATGTTCCACGATCAAAAGGTACAAAAATTGTTGCAAAAATGCATGGGGGAATAGCTCCCCAAACAGTTTTAGATAAGTATTGCAGACAATTGAATCTTAAAGCATTTGAATTCGATAGACTCATTGCAGAACCGGGGTTTGGTGGCCTTAAGAAAAAATTGTATGCCAAATTTAGTGCTCATAGTGTGGTTATCGATAACTATCTTAATCAACCTGAATAGCGAGCTGGGCTATAAAAAGCCCATTTTACGAGGTAACAATATGAACCAAAAATGTTTTTTATGCGGTAGCGCCGGGACTAAAATTATTGAACGGCCCAATGGATACGACGGGGATCACGTGAACTGTCCCGAATGTACTAATTACAAAATTGTCAGAACTGTTGTGCCCAAGCTTTTGCACGGGTATCAAGTCCGCACATCTCTTTCAGATAAGGTTAAGAGCCATTTCGAAAAGACCGGTGAGCGTTATGAAGTCAATACGGTAACTTTAAGTTTATTATGAATAAATCTACCCAACCAGCGGGCTGCATTGGACCGGTGGGGTATTGCGGCCCTAATTCTACAACTTCTGTTGGTGCTCGATTATATGGCGCTATTGCCAACGTTTTGATCATTTCACCGGTAAGTGAGCCCGGACGCTAGTTGCTAAATTGAGATTCTGAATGGATGTACAAAGATTTATAATAAGGGCTTTCCCATCTGAAAAGCATGCAAGGTATAACCCTTGGCAAGCAGCAACGGTAGTTATGCTCATAGGTGAAAATGATAAAGAAAAATCTCAAAGAATAGCCCTGTTTGAACTCTCAAAACGAAATTGGGTCCCAGAAAAATTTATTCGAAGGGACACCATGATTGAGGATTTAGTAAGGGAAGAAGGTGGGGACCTGTGGGAGGCTTATCAAAAAGCCCAAAAAGGCAAAATTTTTTGGCTTGAGGATTCTGAAGAAATACCCTTTAGTACTAAAGATAAACCGATCTTTATATCTGCTCCAAGGTTGACAGAGGAATTTATTGACAGAGTTGTTGAGGGGGCTGGTGGACACCGTCTAACTAAAGCTGAAGCAGCCGAATATAAGAAAAAGAATGCTGATTATATATTGGATGATTTCGTTATTGAGTTGAAAGATTTGCAGCAGGAAGGACTAGCAGTTTCTACACGTCAAAAGAAAATTGCTGAATTATTCTCTAAGTATCCTTCAGAGGGGCCAGTTCAACAATTAGATCCCTTCATTCTGAGTGATTTCGATTTTAAAAAATATATGGACATTGTTGGCACACCAGTTAAAAAGCGAATATTAACCGCAAATAAACAGATCAAAACCACGATTAAACAAATGGGACTTAATGAGCATAAAGGGATTGTCATTCTGCTAAATACAGGGTATTCATCTATTCCACACAAGTTTCTAAAATACCTTGGAAAAAGGTATGCTTCAAAAGATACTAGTTCGGTGACAGACGTGGTTCTAATTAGCAGCTGGACAATTACAAATGGTTTCGATTCTGTAGTCAATTTCGCTTTTTCGCCACATAAACCAGATGATGGGAGTTTAGGAAAACTCTATGAGTCTTTCTGGCAAAACATTAATGAGCTTATGAACGAATGGGCAAAAACAGGCTTCATGCCACAAAAAAATCAACAGGATCCCATGAAGCCTGTTTCGTTTGAGCATGAGAATCAGGTCTATACATTTAGTGTGCCCAAGATAGAATCAAGCATACCAAAGCCCAAATAGATGCAGCGGACTGCGTTTCGCGCCGCAGCCGGTGCGTTACATACCTCCAACATACCTAAGTTTTTCATCCCCCAGAAAACCTGACATATCAATTCGGTATCGTGACTTAGCGTGTGATCAAATTGAATCTTAAATTTTAAAAAATCCGCAACCTTTTCCCTAAATCCCTATTTTAGACGCCCTTAGAACCCCGTAGACAAGAGTTCGTATTAGACTCCAAAGGTATTCCTCAGGGGTATACATATTTATGCTGTTATTTCGGGTATATGGAATATATGTTAAAAATATGTTAAAACATAAAATATGTAAAAAATTAAAAAAAGTTTATGACTTTTATATTAAACTAATTTATAAAATAAATGGAATTAGGGATTTTCATTAAATCATCATGGATTTAAGATATTTAATAACGGGTTATCGGGGGGGCAGCGATGTCAGAGAAACTTGGAAACAGGACAGAACCGATGGCATTTTCTTATCTGAGGGTTTCAACAGATGGTCAAGATACTGAAAAAAACAAAACAAAAGTCCGGGCCTATGTCAATGAGATGGGATTTCCAAAAGTTGAATTTTTTGAAGAAAAAATCTCTGGGAAAATCCCATGGAAAAAAAGACAGATCAAGGATCTCATCGACACCCTTCAGGAGGGGGATAAGCTGATCTGATCCTTCCGGAAATGTCCAGATTGGGAAGATCATCTCTTGAAATAATGGAAATGCTATCCGTCTTGAAGGAAAAACATGTTGATGTTTATGACATCAAGAACAACTGGCAACTGAACGGATCTCTCCAGTATGAGGTTATGGCCTTCTGTTTCAGTATAGCCGCGAGAATTGAGAGAGATCTCCTTATCCAGCGGTGCAGCGAAGGAAGAAAAGCAGCTATGGCAAGGGGGGTCGTGTTCGGTCGGCCAAAAGGCCCCGGATCTTCAAAATTGGATAAATTTAAGGAGGAGATTATTGCGTTACTGAAAACTGGATCAAGACAGACATACATAGCCAAAAAATACAATTGCACCCCTGCCACCTTATCCATTTGGTTGAAAAAGCGGGAAATCAAGATTGAACCAGAATATTGATCGGTCCGATTCCATAGAGGAGGATCAGAAGAATGAAAAAGAATTTAAAATTGAAATTTCCCAAAACAAAAACAGTTGATGGGAATAAGGCGGATAAACAGATGAAACAAAAAAATTCTATAACTAAAGGCTTGGGACCCAAATCAAAGCTTAACAAAAGAACATCTAAAATTATTGTCGAAGCTTTAAGACAGGGACTTGCGATAACGAGGGCTTGTAATTTGGCAGGGATAACTCCGCCGACATTTTACCGCTGGTTAGAGTATGGCCAAAAGAATGTGAGCGAAAAATATAGAAATTTCTATTTGGAGTGTAAAAAAGCGGAAGTTGAGTGTGAAGAGTCTTGTTTAAAGGTGGTCCGGAAAGCGATAAACGGAGACCTTGAATCGACAAAAACAAAAGAGGTATACGGGACAAATAAAAAAGGCGAAAGATATGTAACTTCTGAGGAAGTAGTCACAACAAAGAATGCTCCGTCGTGGACCGCTGCGATGACTTTTTTGGAAAGAAAATACCCGGAAAGATGGGGCAGGCATGACAGGATACGCCTTGGCGGTTATCCGGAATTTCCAATTATCCCAAAGCAAGATATGTTGGATTTTTTTACCAATTACATAGGAAAAGAAAACATTCCGATTGGTGTCGAAGGCAGGGTTATTGAGAATAACACCCTTGATATGAGCGATGGACAAAAAAAGAAACAGACTTTTAAGGGAATTCCAACAGAAGAAAATGATCTTCCATTAAAGGAGAATCGTTAATTATTAAACTGCAGCAAGTTTATGAAGAGATATCAAGTAGGGCAACTGCTATATAGGGGATTTCTGTTTTGTGATATGGTTGACCCACTTCGCATAAAATTTTTAAAAATGGGAAAAACGACCGGAATCAATTATGGTGCCATCAGCATCCGAAATATTTTTAATGCCGCGATAGAGGATGAGGGATCCATAACGTCCAATTTCCTAACAAATGAAAGGTTTTTAAAGATAAAATTTGTTGCGATATCATCAAAAAAATTATGATATCACAGGTTTTCCTAACCTGTTGATTATCTCATAGTATCTCAGTTTGACAATGATTACGTAAAAGCAAGATGTTGTGGTTATTCTTTTCATTTATGAGTGAGAATTAACAGTTGAAGTCCAAAATGTCAGTTTGGAATTTACAACAATATGGGATTGTGGCATGATGTTGTAGTCACACAAATTAAAATTGTTTTGAAATGACATTACTGAATTTCATTTGAGAATAGCTTTTGAGGGTGAATCTCAATGAAAAATTATGGCTCATGCATTCTATTTTCGCGAGTAAAACGCATGAGCTTTTTTATTGTTTGCTTCAAACTCAAGTATTTAATGTAGGCGTGACATAATCTTTGAAGGAAGAAAATGAAGGTTGCCAATAAAATAAGCCTCTCTTTTTTAATAACAGCCGTAATACTTACATCCATTTCTATTTCTATTGTTTATATAGCGGTAAAAAACAAATTTGAAGAACAGATATTTGATCATTTAATGACAGCTGCCCAATCACGGGCAAATCATTTAGAGACCTTTTTGGAAGAACAAAAAGAAAAAGTTGAATTAATAAAAGTAATCCCCACTTTTAAAGAGTTATTAATTACATCAAAAAATAATCCGGCATATAATCAAAAATTAGAACAAACAATAGAGACCTTGGGCTTTAATATGCATGATGAATTTTATGAAATCTTTCTTTTAGATAAAAATGGAACAATTGTTTCTTCTGCTAACAGAGGAAGCATTGGTCATGATAAATCCAATGATCCTTATTTTTTAAATGCCAAAGAAACGACCTATATAAAAGATGCGTATTATTCTACTACAAACGGAAAAAGCTCTATTGCAGTGTCATCTCCAATCATAGACTATAAAACAAATCAGCTGCTTGGCGTTATTGTTGCAAGAATTGAAACAAATAAATTAAATAATATAACATTAGATAGAACTGGTCTAGGAGAAACTGGAGAGATTTATCTGGTAAATAAAGACTATTATATGATCACTCCTTCAAGATTTCATGAAGATGTATTTCTGAAACAGAAAGTTGACACAAAAAATGTAAGAAATTGTTTTTTACACAAAAGAGGGCAAAAACCAAAACATAAAGAAATAAATACTTTCTCGGACTATAGAGGCATAAATGTTGTAGGCACGCATGTCTATATTCCTGAGACAAAATGGGCTCTTCTAGCAGAAATTGATGCAAAAGAGGCGTTTGAGCCCCTGAAATGGATACAACTTATATTTGTTGCTATATTGATTGTTGTCCCAATAATAGCGTGGTTAGTGGGTATATTTGTCTCTCGAATGATCTCCGGACCCATTCACAAGTTGCATAAAGGAACTGAAGTAATAGCCGGCGGGAATCTGGACTACAAAATAGGTATAGATACCAAAGATGAAATTGGCCAGCTTTCAAGGGCATTCGACAAAATGACTGAGAATTTAAAGAAGACAACGGCTTCTGTGGTTGACCTGAATAATGAGATAGTTGAGCGCCAGAAGGCGGAGAAGGCGCTGCAGCGGGCCAAAGAGGAAGCCGAGATGGCCAATAAAGCGAAAAACGAGTTTCTGGCGAACATGAGTCATGAAATTCGTACACCGATGAATGCCATTATCGGTTTTACCGATTTTTTGCTGGATACCGATCTGGATGAAACACAGGCAGAGTATTCCCACACAATTAAAAGCAGCGGGGATGCATTGCTTTCGGTGATCAACGATATTCTTGATTTTTCAAAGATCGAATCCGGTGAGCTGGATTTTGAAGAAATTGATTTTGATCCGGAACTTCTCGCCTATGATGTCTGTGAAGCAATTCGCCCCCGGGTGGGATCAAAGCCGGTTGAAATTATCTGCCATATTGGAGACAATCTTCCTCCCTATGTGAAGGGGGATCCGGGCCGGTTCCGACAATTATTAAGCAATTTGATGGGAAATGCATCCAAGTTTACCGAGAAAGGTGAGATTGAACTTGCCCTGAATGTTGAAACCGAAAGGAACGACCGCGTAAGACTTCATGTCCAGGTGAGAGACACCGGCATCGGTCTTCCGAAAGACAAGCTGTCCACCATCTTTGAGCCATTTCATCAGGCCGATGGTTCCACTACCAGAAAGTATGGCGGTACCGGTCTGGGGCTTTCCATATGTAAACAAATATCCAACCTCATGGATGGCGATATCTGGGTGGAAAGCGAAATCAATAAGGGAAGTTTATTTCACTTTACGGTGTGGCTTAAAAAGGTTGAAGAGAAAGAGGTCAAGAGATTTACCCCTGTATCTCTT
>DRHF01000266.1 GCA_011049715.1 Desulfobacterales bacterium | reverse complement strand
GTACAGAATCCACATTGAACCGCCCCTTTTTCTACGAAAGCACGCTGCAAAGGATGAAGATCACCCCCTGCAGCCAAACCCTCTATAGTCAAAATTTCCCGGCCGACTGCATCAACCGCCAGTATCAAACAGGACAAGCAGGCCTCGCCGTCTATCAGTACCGTGCAGGCCCCGCAGCTACCCAAATCACATCCCCGTTTGGTTCTCGTCAATCCTAGTTTATCCCTCAACACCTCTAAAAGCGTGTTGTTCGGGGAAACAAGCACGTCATGGGTATCACCATTGATCTTTAGTTCAAGCGCCCTTTTCATGATATTGACCTCCCTATCGTTTTATCCACTGCACTCCGAAACTGTCGTCCCATCATTTTTCGTTTGTAAGAAGGCGAATAGATGGATGTCTTAACCGGTTTGGCCACTTTATCCGCTAGATCGCAGGCCTGATCAAGGATCTCTTCCGTCAAATCGTTCCCACTTAAAAATGATTCGATTCTCTGACCCCTTAAGGGCTTTTGATCCACAGCTGTAAAAGCAACCCGGTATTCTCTGTTTTGAACTGATACCCAAAATGCTGTTCCCAAAATCGGAAAATCAATGCTCTCCCGATTTGCAAGTTTTTCATAACAACAAACCCCTTTAACTGATTCTGATGGGATGATGATCTCCTTCAGCATCTCTCCGGTAATAAGATTGAGCGGGGCTTTTCCGTTTCCTGAAAAAAGATTTTCCATAGAAATCTCCCTGGGGCCCGCTTTTCCAATCAATACGATTTTTGCATTCATCACCAGGAGAACCGGCGCCAGATCACCGCAGTAGCTTGAATAACAGATCCCCTTCTTATTAACCACGTGGCAGATCTCACCACCGGCCTTAAAACACAACGGTTTAGCACTTCGCCACATGCGGGATTGGTTAAAGTATTTGCACCGATTTTGCTGACAAATATTCCCCGCAAGGGTACCCATCACCTGATGATGATAAGAGCCGACCGAAGAAGCAGACCCGGCCAAACCGGGTAACTTTTCCATTATCATCGGGTCTGTATAGATCCTTTTCAGCGTGGTCAGCGCACCGATTCTAACATCGCCGTTCTCCCCTCTGATAAAGTCCAGACCCTGAATCCGCTTTATATTGACGATAACCGGCGGAGACTCGACCCGATGTTTCATATTGACCAAAAGATCGGTTCCACCGGCGAGAATCCGGGCCGAAGGCTGATCCTGCAATATTCCGACAGCCTCTTTAATCTCTTTTGGCTCGAAATATTCGAATTTTGGCAATCTCACGACTTTGCCTCCTGTTTATAGATGATTCATTCCACATACAGGCACCCGAAGGTCTGGTTTCTTTTTACCCTTTGTCTGATGCGGCTTTCCTCAAAATATCAGGTGCGAAACTTGAGTTATTACACAATGGAGATAGAAAAAAGGCGTTATTCATAACATAGAATTTAAAAGGTTAAAAGCATGATCTCCGCCCTGCTTCGATGAATCTAAAGGGGGTTTGTGCCCACTGTTTCATTTTAAAAACAGATAACTTATTTACAAATCTGCTAAATTTGTAGTATTTTGTTTCAACAACAGCAATTAAATTACTCGAGTTTCGCACCCTAGATTTCACGAAATCGGTACTCCATTTGATTGGGAGTACAAAAGAGGCTCTGTGGATCGGGTTTAAAGCAACGGCAGATGATTGTAACAAACTGGATCTTTTTCTGTCAGCGCTTTTAAAGGGAGGTATGTCTATGATGGAGTCGTTAATTCGAGAATGGGACGGTGAAACGGTCATCGTTCACTACGATCGACCAACCGGAGCTTGGATTTTCATTGCTATCCATTCCACCCGCCTCGGCCCGGCAGCGGGTGGTACACGGATGAAATCCTATCATGATGTGGAGGCGGCTCTGCAAGATGCGCTCCGGCTATCTGCGGGCATGACTTACAAGTTCGCCGTACCTGGCATACCATTTGGTGGCGGAAAGGCTGTCATCGCTATTCCTTCCGAGTTTGACAAACAGTCTTGTCCGGCAATATTGCGGCGACATGGCGCGCTGATTCAACAGCTCGGCGGCTTGTTCTTCACGGGGCCCGATTTTGGCACCACCTCGGAGGATATGGACATTATCGCCGAAACTGGCGCTCCCTATATCTTCTCCCGCACGTTGGCCGCCGGCGGAAGCGGGTCACCTGGACCTTTCACAGCACTGGGGGTATTCACCGGCATACAGACTGTCTGCGAACATCTCTTCGGAGATATGACTCTAAAGAGTCGAAGGGTGCTCGTGCAGGGAACCGGGAGTGTTGGAGGAGCGCTGATCGATCACCTAGGCGCAGCCGGTGCCAAAGTGATGTTCAGCGACGTGGATGAAGGCGCCATCCGTCATTTTCGAGATGAATTCGAACTGAAGTTCGTCCCTGCTGAGGCGGTTTACCGAACAGAGTGCGACATCTTCGCCCCGTGCGCCTTGGGTGCTGTGCTCAACGCCGACACAATTCCCCAACTAAAATGCCGGGCAGTGGCCGGAGGTGCCAACAACCAGCTTGCTGATCCGGAAAATGCCAAACACCTTCTTGATCGAGGCATTCTCTATGCACCTGATTATGTGATCAACGTCGGTGGCGCAATGGCCATTTTGGGCATGGAAACTCAGGGCTGGGCGCGGGATCAAGCAGAGAAGGAGGTCGCCGAGAATGTTCCACGCGTTCTGCGGCAGGTTTTCGAATTGGCGGCGACTGAGGGAATCACCACCGAAGCCGCTGCGCGCCGGATTGCTGAGGAGCGTTTATCTGCAGGGATGTAGTCGACGTTTGACCGATGACCGTTAAAGGCAAATATGGATTCTAAAAACCCCGAAATAAAAAAATGGAAACCAGGTGTTTCCAAGAACATTCTCTTGCTTATTGCAGGGTTAATGTGGATAGGGGTAGGGATTATGCTGGATGGTTTGTCCTATTCATGGCTAAGGGCTGAAAAACCGGATTCCGCCCTTTTAGCGTTGGTTGGTGGATTTGTTTGTGCCCTTGTTATCCATCATTTCGGATTTCTCCGCGTAGCAGATAAAAATCTGGGGCGAATTCTTCCGATGGAAGGTAAAAAGTGTGTTTTTTCATTTATGCCTTGGAAGAGCTATATTCTTATCATTATAATGATTCTAATGGGGTTTTTACTTCGACTTTCACCAATTCCAAAATTGTACTTGGCAGTTTTATATTCTGGAATCGGAACAGCATTAATTCTATCAAGTGTGCGTTATTTGAGACACTTGTTCCTGATTAAGAAGTAGGTAGTGTCCATCCGCGGTTCTTAAACCGTCACTATGAGTGTCCAATTCAGAAATGAGCAATTTTTGTTCTGATCAAGGCCGCACAAGGGTTTGCGGTGAGGCGTACGTGCTGTACGCCGCAACCGAAAACCCGCGGAGAACGCCGAGCAGGGCAAAAAGGGCCATTTATGGATGGGCACTAGGTAGATATTTCGGCCCGTTCCCATCAGCCCCCCACATCCAAAACATCCGCTCTTTTCACTGGATGATCATCAAAGACGGTTTAAGTCAATGCACCGGCAAGGCATTCATTTTAAAATTGTTGTCCCACTCATTTTTTCATGTTATTTATGTAAACATAGGGTTTCTTTGCAATGAAAACGATATTCGGAAACGGTTGAAGAGTGCCGTGAACTCAGCAAAAGCAGTAGCCTTAAATGCACCAAGGGGAACAGTAATACTTCAATTTATCTCCATTCCCCTTGGAAAAGGTATGACTCAAAGCCGTTATTTAGATTTTTTTTGTGCCTTCTTCCCCTCTTTTTTTTCCTTGGTTGCTTTGTTATCGTTTTGTTTCAGAGGAACACATCCACAACCGCAAGGATTTTTTTTCTCCGCCATTTTTATCACCTCCTTTCTTATTAAGTGTTTTAGCAAATGCTTAACTATTTTGGAAAAAAAAATTGCCTATTTCTTTGCTGTCTCTATTTCATCAATCCGCTGCCGTATAAGTTCAAGTTCATTTACGAGTTCTTCCTCATACCGCTTAAAGGTGTTCAAATTTGATGAACTTAACTCCGTCTCTCTAAATTTGCCTGTGCCACGGCACCCACACGTACATACTTCGGTTAGTAATTTTCGGCATTGTGCCATGGCTTCTTCATTAATGGAATACGGTATCCAATATCCCTGTCTTTCGCTTCTGACAAGGCCTGCTTGTTTCAATATCTTTAAATGTTGCGATATTGCCGAGGGTGTTACACCCAGGTCGCTTGAAATGTCTTTGACGCCTAAAGGCCCGTTTGATTTTAGAAGTTCAATTATTTTAACCCGGGTTTCTACACCCAGTACTTTAAATATTTCAGAGGGCTCTAATAACATCTTCCATCCTATTCAGTAATTAAGCAATAACTAAACTATACGACCGAGGTAGTTTCATGTCAAGTCTTTTTTGAGGAAAATTTTATAAAAATGGAAATCGAGCGGATAATTGGGTAACTGGTTTACTCAAGTTTCGCACTTGATATTTTGAGGAAAGCCGCATCAGATGCGGCACCGTGCCCCATTAGGGGTGCGAAACTTGAGTGGTTTACATTTGACGGCTTCGTAAAAAGCCCAACTTCTGTGTTGCGCTGCATCCTTCGTCATTGCAGCGTACTGTAAGTACGCCTCATTCCTCAGGGTTTGCACGCCTTGAATTTGATCCGCCGCAGGCGGATTACCTTGCCGTCACATTTAAACGGTTAAAAAAGGGTTAGTTATGGAGGTTTTAAATTCTTTATCACTGGGTCAAATACTGGAAAGAGGCGCCCGGTTTGTACCGGATAAAATCGCCGTGGTGGATGGAGAACAGCGGAAAACATACAGTGAACTGAACACCATGACCAATGCACTGGCAGCCAGCTTGGCCAAAATTGGATTTAAAAAATTTGGCCAAGGAGGCCTTGTTGAATTAGCTAAAAAGGACCAAAATCGGGAACGAATTTGGTAAATTGCTGCTATAGCTTGATGGAGGGTGGGTCAAAGAAGAAATGGGCGCAAAAACTGTGCATGCCCACGCGCATTTACGAACACTGGGTGGGGTTAAAAACACCGCTGAAAATCTAAAGGTGGCCATAGCCGGCAAAACTCATGAATTTTAAAAAAAGTATCCTGAGATGATCGAAACAGCCAAAGCAGAAGGTTATAAAGGTGAACGTAGTTTCATATATGCCAATGAAGTCGAAAAATCCATGCCTCACTCTACCAGAAGGCTCTAGACAATCTGGACAACCTGGAAAATTCAGAAGAGGGTAAATAATGAAAAAATACAAAAAAATAAATGCGGTAGATCACCATTATTTGAAAGCCAGTGATATGCATCCGGCAGATACATATTTTCATTTTTCTTTTGCAAATTATTATGATCCTGAAAATATGAAATTTGGCGTTCTGCGGGTAGTAAACGATGACAATGTCAGGCCCCATAGCGGGTTTGGCACCCATCCCCATCGCGATATGGAAATTTTCAGTTATGTGATCGATGGTAAACTTACACACCGTGACAGCGCAGGCTACCATGAAGTCCTTGGCCGCGGACATGTTCAATGTATTTCCGCCGGGACCGGGGTCACACACTCCGAGTTGAATGAACAAGATGACTGGTGCCGTTTTCTCCAAATATGGATTTTACCCGAGGCCGCAAATTTGCCGGTTAGATATGACCTGCATAAATTTTCCTCTGAAAATAGAAAAAACAAGTTGCTGCAGATCATTTGCAGTTCAGAAAATAAGAGCCAGGCCCCTCTTTATGTTTGCCAGGACATAGCTGCCTATGTATCTGAATTAACAGAAATGGATAAGCGAATAACTTTCACTTTGAACAAAGGGCGGCAGGCATATATTTACTGTTTTGAGGGAAGCATAAATATAAATAATTATCCCGGTCTTGGAGAACGTGACGCATTGAAAATATATGGTCAAGCCGATCTTGAATATACGCTCGCTTCCGATAAAGCCCATTTCATCCTCATTGAAATGCCCGAAGAAAAAGAGGAATGAAAAGATGATTTGCTGGATGTTCTTGCTGCCGGTGGTTCCGGGTATCACTTCTTCGATCGTTTGGCAAGCCGAATTGTAATGGAAAAACCTTAAATCAATTCGGTTATCGATAAACAGAAATTCAGTTTTTCATAAAACCTAAATCAAGAGGACAATCCATGGACCCAAAACCGATAAGCCGCTACCCGGTGCCGGAGATAGATGAGCTGCCCGAGGATATAAGAGACCGCATCCTAAAAGTACAGGACAAAGCGGGATTCGTGCCGAACGTGTTCCTCGCCCTCGCACACCGGCCGGAAGAGTTTCGAGCCTTCTTCGCCTACTACGATGCACTGATGGAGAAGGAAGGAGGGCTCACCAAGGCGGAGCGAGAGATGATAGTCGTCGCAACCTCAAGCGCAAACAACTGCCTCTACTGTGTTATCGCCCATGGCGCAGCACTCCGTATCCGCGCCAAAAACCCGCTAATTGCGGATCAGGTGGCGACCAATTACCGGAAAGGGGATATCACGGCGCGCCAGAAGGCAATGCTCGACTTCGCCGTGAAGGTGGCCCTGAACGCATCAAAGGTTGAGGACACCGATTTTGAGACCCTGCGCAAATACGGCTTTTCCGACGAAGATATCTGGGATATCGGCGCCATCAGTGCACTTTTTGCTCTCTCCAACCGCATGGCCAACCTGACCAACATGCGGCCGAACGACGAGTTCTATATCATGGGCCGGGTGCCAAAGGATTGAAGCCTCCGACAACCCCGATTATGAGAGATCCACGCTCGACTAGAACAACATCCGATAACAAATAAGGTAATTTTAAGGACAACGCAAAGACATTCTTTTCCCCATTTTAAAACTCAAGTTTCCCGCCTTTGATTTTACGGTGACCTGCCTTCGGTGCCGTTATGAAAGGAGATGAGATGAAAGAAACATTAAAACCGGGTATTGAGCATGAACTCAAGTTTCGAGTTCCAGATACCAAAACCGTGCATGCACTTTATCCAGAATCACCTGAATTCCAGGAAATGCCTAAAGTGTTTGCTACCGGCTTCATGGTTGGCTTTATCGAATGGGCATGTCTCCTTGCAATAAAACCACACCTTGACTGGCCAGAGGAACAAACCGTCGGCACACATATCAATGTCGATCACCTCGCTGCAACGCCCCCTGGCCTCGAAGTATGCGCAAATGTTAAACTTATCGAAGTAAACGGGCGGCATTTAGTTTTTGATGTGGAAGTACATGATGGAATAGATACCATAAGCAGGGGTAAACATGAACGCTTTATAATTAATGCTAAGAAATTTAACCAAAAGATGAAGGATAAAATTAAGAAAAGCGCAGGCATATAAAACGATGCTGTTCATGGTAGTCGAACATTTCAAGGAAGATGGAGCGAGGAAGATATACAGACGGGCCGAAGAGAGTGGCCGCATGCTTCCAAATGGCCTTAGGTATATCGACAGCTGGGTATCAACTCGTCTAGACCGGTGCTTTCAGTTAATGGAATGAGACGATGAGCGTTTGCTTGAACAATGGATCGACCATTGGCGAGATCTGGTTGAGTTTGAAGTGATTCCTGTCACAACTTCGACGGATGCGGCCGGCAGAGTATTAAATCCTCAGGAAAAAAAATAATTTTATAAATTAAAATGCAATGACCAAGCTTCAATCTTTCATTTTTCAAATTTAAGATACAATTTGATCTGACAACACGCTGAGTTGCGACTTGGCATACTGCCCGAAGGTTACATTTATCCGAAAGAGGATCGGCCGCTTCGTGATCTGCTTCGTAGAAGACTTCTACTGGTCAGACAAAGAACAACGCATATTTTGAGTCTTCAAAGTATGATAAACAGGAATCTTGGGATGCGGATATCAGGCAATGGCATAAAGAAGCTCAAGGAAGCAGACGCTGAAAAACTGTTTGACCAGACGCACCTGGTACTGGCAGCAAAGAGCAGTATTTTAGTTGTCCGATTTTTGAAAGAAAAGATTGCGATCATAGAAAAAAAGGAATATTTTTTTTACAGGAGAGGTGTTTTTTCTTTGCCTGCCCGCCGTCATTTTGGAGGGACACGGCCTTTAATGGGTAACCTTTAATGGGCGTCCCCGTTGGGTTCAAATTTATTTTGAAATTTGAGGTTTGGATTTTGAAATTGGATTTTAATAGGGGGTGGTTGTGGAAATAATCATTTTTTCTTTGGTGCTCGTCTTATTTGCCGGCGTTATCAATGGCTCCTTTGCGACTCCGATGAAATATATGACAAAGTGGGATGAAGAAAATATCTGGTTCATCTTTTCATTCTCCGGATTTCTTATTTTGCCTTGGCTGAGTATTTATTTCATGTCACCTAATGTCGGGCAGGTATTAAATGCCATCCCATCAAAATTGTTATGGACAATGATTTTTGGTGGCCTGGCATTCGGCATTGGTCAGATCGCGTTTGCTACATCTTTCAGATATATAGGTATCGGACTCGCGTTTGTTATAAATATCTCAATGGGAACATCCGGTTCGGCTCTTATTCCTATACTTTGGCACAAGGGGATAATGGGAACCGCATACAGCTATGTTCAAATAGTCGGCATCATTGTCTTTATTATAGCAGTTTGTTTTGGAGCAGCGGCAGGCGCAGCTCGCGAAAGACATAAAAAAGATATCGGTGATATTGCCGAAGATTCAAAAGCCAGAAAGATTAAGCCGGGTATGCTTTTATTAGGTGTTATTCTTGCGATTATTGCAGGCGCAGGTTCAGTCTGCCAAGGTGTCACATATATTTGGGCCAATCCAGCTGTTCGAGGAATTGCTTCCAGTCAGTCCAATATCACCGATTTGGCAGGCAGTGTCATTGCCTGGGTCGTAATCTTTTCTGCAGCTTGGGTTCCTTATGCAATTTACTTTTTAATACTTAATATTAAAAACAAGAGTTTTTCCAAGATTGCTACAAGCAAAACCGGAAAGTATTGGCTATTCACTATTTTAATGGGAATCGGATTTTGGGGTTCTCTAATATTCTTTAGCAAGGCCGCTGATGTTATCGGAGGTGATTTGGCTCCAACCATCGCCTGGCCGCTGTTTATGGTTTTTATAATATTGACTTCCAATTTTTGGAGTTGGAAATCGGGTGAATGGAGGGATGCAGGCAGCAGGGCAATGAAAAGAATGACTATAAGCCTTGCGCTTTTTGTTGCGGCGATTATCGTATTTTCTTATAGCAGCAGTCTGCAGCCAAAAAATCCTGCGACCCCTGATGACCATCACCACGACGTAAAATATAAATTCTTAAAACATGACAATTATCCTTCGTACAGATTTAAGAGGTAGCAACAGCGGCGGCTATTGCAACGCCGATGCCTGAACCGTCTTTGGTATGAACGAGCTTGATCTTTTTTGCCTTGCTTTTGTGGAGTTCTTTGAGTTCCCCAAGAATGATTCTTCTGAAGTCCGGAAGTCTTTTGTAGACGGTGCCGTCTATCGCTATTGTATGATCACTCCTCAGCTTCGGATCCATCCAGGTGATGACTGCGGAGATTGCCGCCGCGCTTATGCGGGCCGCGCGCTTTGAGACAATTTTGCAGATATTCTTTAAAAGTTCCCGCTCTTCAAATGTCGTATTCAAAATTCCCAAACCTTCCAGATATCCGTGAATCTTGTCCAACTGTTCGGTGTGATCGGATGTAACGAACGACAGATGCCTGGTTTTGAACTCACCCTTTGCAAATTTGGCTTTGCTATTCTTAAAAATCAATTTGTACTTAATCATGTTGGCCAGAATCAGACGCGCGATTTCTCCGAGATACATGCCCGAAATCATCTTCTCCATCCTCTGTTTACCTGGATTATTCGTGGCCTTATCGAGACGAAGATCGTATTCAGTTGTGGGAATTTTATTAAAATTCCCCCATTCTATATTTACAATCATATGCTGGTTTTTTTTGCTTTTTATATCGAGCTTTTTGATATTCCCAATCCGCTCACGATAACAGGCGTTCGTACCCGTTCCGAAAATAATTCCTATATCGCACCTTGGATCACGATAAGACCCTGTTGCCAGCGTGCCGACAGTGTCGTTTGCCAACGCCACAACTTTGACCTTCTCCATTCCGAATTTTCTAATTGAATCTGTCAGAAGCTTCATAACATTAGAACCGACAACTCCTTTCGCAGTAAAACCCTTTGTCCAATTTATCAAAATACCGGTCGAAATATTCGTCTGATTCACTGGAAATGAAAATGTAAACCCGAGATTTCTTTTTTTATTCAGTCCGATTTTGTTATCGATAAGAAATTTATGGATGGATTTTGCAACGAAATTGAAAAGCTGAACTCCTGTGCCGCGCATTAAAGCCTTAGGAATCACGAATTTGCTCACATGCGCGACTTTTGCGCCGCCTCGGCCGTCAAGCTCAATCTGCAATACTCTAAAATTCGTTCCGCCAAGGTCCAATGCTATATACTTTCCCTTTTCCTTGCTGGTTGCGATGTCGACAAATGCCGGCAGCATTTTTAGGGAGCTGGCCTGGTCGGCAAGGCCTCTTTTCATCTCGTCGTGAAAATTTGCGAGCATCTCCTTCATGTCGTCTTTTGTTATTTCAAATGAGGCAGACAACTTATCGACAAACAAGTTGGTTTCTAAATTATCCATATTCAGTCCTCTTTTGCATTTGTCGTTTTCCGACAAAACAACCTATTTTGGGGGTGGTGGGAATTAAGGGACGTTGTTGACAAATTATACAAACTTAAGCACCCTCACTCCGCCTTAATATCTGCGCGACACCGGATGTCGATATGCCCAACCGTCTTGCTGTTTCAGCTAGCGACAAGCCGTATTCGTTGACCAGTTTCAATGCGATCGCTCTTCTCAGTTTCGGCAAAGGGGGGCGGCGACT
>DRHF01000265.1 GCA_011049715.1 Desulfobacterales bacterium | reverse complement strand
GATTGGGCCTATCGGTATCATACGGCCTGATCCAGGAGCACAACGGAATTATTGGCGTGCTGTCCCGGCCGGGGCTTGGAACCCGCTTTACATTATATCTACCGGTTGACAGAGAGAAGAAAACGGACCTTCATCCATCGATTCTGTGCCTGGATGATGATAATGCCCTTCTGGACCTTCTAAATATACACCTTGCTGAAATCAGAAAAATACCGATGGAAACAATTGAAAAATCCAATGGTATTATGGAATATTTGGAAAATCACCCCGAAATCGATATTGTCCTGTCAAACGCAGACAGCAAAATGTTCGGAGCAAACGGGTGGAAGCTCATCGAGAAAATCAAAACGAGATTCCCTCTAATATCGATCATTCTATACTCAACTGATGTAAATGCCGTCAAAAAAAGACCGGATCGTACCCCTGCACCTGATCATATTCTGGAAAAACCATTCAAGATTGAGCATTTACTCGATATCATAAACAGCATCGACAGGCAAAGACTATGAGAATTTTAATTGTTGACGATGAAATAGTGGCCTTAAACTCGGTCAGGCGTTTACTCAAACGGCGGGGCTTTTCGAATGTGGAGATCTGTGACAATGGTATGGATGCGATCAACCGGATCAAAAATAATGATTTTGACATTGTCCTTCTAGACATCCTGATGCCTGAAAAGGATGGCCTTGAGGTTCTTAAGTCGACAAAACCTTTTAAACCTCAAACCGAGTTTATCCTTGTGACAGCAGTGGATGATATCGCCACAGCCGTCAGATCCGTTCGCCTCGGAGCCTACGATTATCTGGTTAAACCGGTAGATAACGAACGTCTCGTTTTATCAATTGAACGGGCCTACGAACGTAAAGGCCTTCTTGCCGGCCTGGCCGGAGCGCGCAATGAAAGTAAGGCAGTCGAAACACTTGAGGCCTTTTCCGGGATTGTCACCCAGTGCCCCAGGATGACGGAACTACTTACCTATGCAGCGGTCATGGCCCGAAGCGGCAATCCCATCCTGATAAGCGGAGAGTCCGGGACCGGCAAGGAATTGCTTGCCCAGGGCATCCATCGTATCGACTCCTCTGTAGATGCCCCTTTTATTGCAGTGAATGTACCCTCCATTCCTGAAACGCTCTTTGAAAGTCAGTTTTTCGGTCATATCAAAGGGGCCTTTACAGGCGCGGACACCGATTATCCCGGTTTCTTCGAGCAAGCGGATGGCGGAACACTGTTTTTGGATGAAATCGGAGAGCTTCCCCAGAAACAGCAGGCCAAGCTCCTGCGGGTGCTGGAGGAAAAATCTGTCCGCCGTATATCTGACACAAAACCCACGCCGGTTGACCTTCGCATCATCTCCGCCACGAATCAGGATCTGGACAAGGCTTGCCAGGAAAACAGATTCAGATTGGATTTGTTGTACCGCCTGAAAGCGGCCCACATCCATCTCCCTCCTCTTTCGGAAAGGGAAGGCGATATCCTCCTTCTAACCGCCTATTTTCAGAAAAAAGCCTGTGCAAAACATAATAAGGCTGTTAACGGGTTCAGCCCTGAGGCCGTGGATATATTGATCCACAAAGAATATCCGGGCAATGTACGCGAATTAGCCGCATTGGTGGAAAATGCAGTGTTGCTCGCTGAATCAGGCTTCATTGAACCACAACACCTGGGGGTGGAGCATGTCCCGATTCCTCCATTTGCCCGAACGCTGTGCAGTCTGACGGAAGATGCCACCGTACACTTCGCTTTTGTGCTTGCCCATAACAAGGGAGATCGCAAAAAGACTGCGCAAATACTGGGTGTTTCGGTGAGACAGATACAGAGGAAAATAGCCATGATGAAGAATGACGCCCGCTGGAAATCTCTCCTGGACGACAATTAGGTCGCAGACAAGCGACAAAATTGCCATCAGGACAATTTATGTTTTATATCAAACGGTTATAGTCTTACAGAACTCAGGTTATCCTTTACTCGGTCAATCCCTCGCGACATTTTAGTCGACCTCCTACCACTTCCATTTTTACCCCCATCTTATAAAAATATAGAAATTACAGTTAGTTAAAAGTATATTTGCCGCCCCGTTAATTTCGGTATGCATTTTGCTTTATACGGGTAACCAGCTCTTCGATTATCTGCGGACGACAAAGAGTGAGAAATCGAGACGCTGACTCCACGAAAAAGCGGCTTTTATGCACAGACCTATAAAACGAATATTGGTGGTTGATGACGAAGCAGACTTTGTCCACACCATAAATCGGCATCTCAAGAGGGAAGGCTTTATTGTGGATTCGGCCGAAGACGAAATAAAAGCCCGCAGAAAGATTGATGATTCAGGGCAGTCAGAAACCCCATACGATCTCGTCATTGCGGATGCCGTCATGCCGAATATGGGGGCCTCCGAGCTTTTGCCTTGGATCAAGAAAAATCATCCTGAAATATCAGTGATTATTGTCTCCGGTTTTGGCGATAACGACAGTCTGAAAGAAATAATGCGAGAGGATTCAGATCGCTATGCCAAGAAACCGCTTACCCCCCAAAAAATGATCGGCGTGATCAACAGCCTGGGTCGGAATCAGGAACAGCATTAAGGGAAGTCAAAGAAAGGAGGTGAGATCTGAAAAAGTATTTTTGATGCGTTTAGGAAAAATTGAAATGAAATAATATGAACCTTTATTTAAGGAGAGAAAAAATGAAGAAAATAGTGTTTTGGACATTAATGACGGCAATCTTTTTTGGCTTGGCGGTATTTTTTCCAAATAATGCCGAGGCGATCCCTACCTTTGCCCGGAAATATAAGACATCGTGTAGCACCTGTCATATCGCCATACCAAAAAGAAACGCCTTTGGGGATGCTTTCAGACGTCTCGGGTTTCGGATCCCTGGAGGAGATGAAGGACTTATAAAAGAAGAACCCGTGTCTCTTGGAGCAGAGGCATGGAAAAAGGTGTGGCCTGAGACAATCTGGCCGGGGTTACTACCGGCAACAGTGCCGATCAGTTTTTACGGACACCAGAGATTCGTATGGAAAGAGGATGCTGATGCTTCCACAACTTTTGATGCACCCCATGAACTTGAGATGCTCATTGGCGGCAATTACGGAGATAGAATCTCCTTTTTCGGCGAGTGGATAGTGTATGAAAAGGAGTATGCGGATGATAGAGACAAGCTGGGCGCCCTCTATCTCCAATTCAATGATCTTCTCGGCAGCACACCCGGTATGCTCAATTTTAAATTTGGTAAGTTTGAAACCGGCGCCAGCCGCGGGCATAAGGACGACAACAGGCTGACTCCGTCTCACCCAATGCCCTATGACTATACTGTTTCCGGCGGCGGTAATGATAAAAAGCTTCGCCAGAAACAGGCCGGGTTGGAACTCAATGGAATCTTAGCCAGCCGGTTTGAATACGCTGTTGGCATTGTCAATGGCAACGGCTCCACCGCTGACAACAACAGTGACAAAGATCTGTTCGGTCGCGTTGCTTATAAGTTTGGCGGAATGGGACTTGATGGAAGTGGCGGTGAACCGGGAGAACAGCTGGTTATGAAGGATAATTGGCGGGATGACTCGATTACGGTTGGCGTATTCGGTTATCTCGGCAAGCCCAGCGATAAAGGCACACCCGATGAGGATTACACTCGTCTTGGCGTCGACCTTAGCCTCAAATTTGGTAGGTTCGATATAGGAGCCGCTTACGTCGCTGGAAATGATGAAGTAGACGGAGGGGCGGATATCGATAGTAGCTCCTTTTTTGTCGATGTACAGTACCTGTTCTACCCGTGGCTTCTCGCTAATGTTCGTTATGGCCAAAAGGAGTTTGACAGTGATCAGGTAGATACAGAGGTGGTTATAGCCAATATCACTCTCCTCCAGCGAGCCAACATCAGATGGAATGTGGAGTATTTCACGTTTCTCGATGACGAAGATGGTGATGATACAGTGAAAGCAAATCTTATGTTTGCTTTTTAAAGCAGTCGGTCTTTTTCTATCAACGTTATCAATAATTCCCGGGTTGGTTTTGGTTAGATTGCATACAAAACCCCCGGGAATTACTAATGAGGCCATATATATTTAGACCCGAGCGCCGAGCAGGATATTGAATCGGTCGGCGGCTCAAACTCAGGTCAAAGCGGGTGTAAAACCGGAACTCGGCCGGTCTGTAAATATAATAACCGGGTCATTCGTCTTAAG
>DRHF01000264.1 GCA_011049715.1 Desulfobacterales bacterium | reverse complement strand
GATCAAATCATCCGATCTATATCAGCAGCTCGTTTTGTTGAAAAGCCAGGGGAAACGGTTTGGGTCCAATTCGACGAACGCAGGACCCATTTCTTTGATAAAAGCAGCGGAAAATCCTTGAATATTTGACCAACAGAGGTACCAGTGGCCCAGATTGAATTAGAAAATGTGACAAAACGATTCGGCAACACGACAGCTGTCAAGAATTTAAGCATTCAAATCCAAGACCAGGAATTTTTCGCACTCCTGGGCCCCACGGGAGCCGGCAAGACCACTACCCTCAGGTGTATTGCCGGCCTTGAAAAACCCGAGCAGGGAAATATCCATATCGATCAACAGAACGTCACCCACTGGGGACCGGCGGAAAGGGATGTGGCTCTGGTGTTTCAGTACTATTCATTATACCCGCACTATACGGTCAGACAAAACCTCGAGTTCCCGTTAAAATCTAAAATCCGTAAAACCACACCCGCTCAAATCAAACAGAAGGTTTCCGAGGTCGCCAGAACCCTTCAAATCGACCACCTTCTGGACCGCAAAACCGATAAACTAAGCGGGGGGGAAATGCAACGGGTTGCCATCGGTCGGGCCATTGTGAGGGATCCCAAAATTTTTCTGATGGATGAGCCGCTGTCCAACCTGGATGCGAAATTGAGAGAGGGATTACGAGCAGAGTTAAAAGGTCTCCAGATGAACCTGGGCGCGACCTTCCTCTATGTAACCCATGATCAGGTTGAGGCCATGACCATGGGTGAACGGATCGGAGTGCTGAAAAAAGGTGAACTCGTTCAAATTGGAACCCCCTACGACGTTTACAACAATCCCGTCAATACCTATGTGGCCACGTTTGTCGGAACCCCGACCATGAACCTGTTCCAAGGATTCATCGAAAAAAAACGCGTGTGTATCCAAAAAGAGCTGTTCGAATTTGAGCTCGACCCACCCACCTTGCAGCACCTCGATGGTTTTGCCGGTGAAATCACCGTGGGTATTCGACCCGAAGATCTTTCTGCTTCCCAAACCCACGGGTTGGAAGGACGGATATACGGCATCGAAAATATGGGCATGGGCAAAATTGTAACCCTCAATATTGGGGACCATTTGTTGAAGATTAGCGCTGATGCGAAGCAAGAGGCCCAGATAGACGCACCGTTCCGTTTCCAGCTGAAGCAAGAAAAACTCCATTTTTTTAATACCGAAACCGGGGAAAACCTACTGAAGAAATCCTAAAGGAAGGGGGAAATATGAAATACGGGATGAATTTACTGCTGTGGGCCGACGATTTGCAAGAGGATATGCTTCCGCTGCTCGAGAATCTAAAAGAGATGGGTTTTGACGGCGTTGAAGTGCCGGTTTTTGACCTTGATATCGATAAATGGAAAAAGTGGGCCAAACACCTCGACGATATCGGGTTGGAGAGAACCGCCGTGACGGTATGCAATGAGGATGCCAACCCCATCAGCCAGGATCCTGCCATCCGTAAAAAGGGCGTTGAGACCCTCAACCAAACCCTGGAATGCTGTCAGGCACTGGGTGCTTATGCACTGCTGGGCCCCCTGCATTCGAGTCTGGGCGTATTCAGCGGGAAAGCCCCCACCCGGCAAGAATGGGACTGGGGTGTTGAAAACCTAAAAATAGTATCCGAGCAGGCAGCTGCCTGCGGTGTTCTTTTAGGGCTCGAATATTTAAACCGTTTCGAAACGTATTTTCTGACCTGTGCGGCAGATGCCGCTAAATTCGTCCGCGAGATCGATCACCCCAGCTGCCGCCTGATGTATGATACATTTCACGCACATATCGAAGAGAAGAACATCACCGAAGCAATTCACTCGTGCGCCGACCATCTCATTCTGGTTCATACCTCGGAAAACGACCGCAGCACCCCTGGAAAGGGTGGTGTCGACTGGAAAACCACCTTTGATACCTTAAGAGAAATCAATTATGACGGATGGCTCACCATCGAAGCCTTTGGCCAATCTCTCGAAGATTTAATTGCCGCCACAAAAATATGGCGCCGCATGTATGAAACCGAGGATCAGCTCGCCCGAGACGGACTCAACTTTTTAAAGGGTGAGGTTGCCAAACGCTGGTAATCGATCCTCTCCTTCGGCGGGGATGGGGCCCCGCGATACCGCACCCCCCCATAAGCGCTAAGTTGCTTTTGCGCTGGATGGACTGTGGCAGGTTAACTGAAAAAAAATGAACATCGAACATCGAACGTCCAACATCGAATATTGAATGGGAAAAGGTGAAGAAAGAGACTTATGACTTAAGAAAGGCTGCTCGAGTATTCGGTGAGAATCATAAAGATCGTTGAACCGCTACCAAATAGTTAATTGTTCGGTATTGGATATTTGTTTTTCATTCGACGTTGGGCGTTCGATGTTCGATGTTCGATGTTCGACGTTCATCTTTCAAAACAACTTTGTCCTTTAATATGTGAATGATTACAAAACAACTTAGCGCTTATGCCCCCCTCCTGCTGCGGAAACCCTTAACTGTAAAGAAGGAGAAAGCTCATGAGTGACCGTATTAACATTGCCATCGTCGGCCTTGGGTTTGGCGCCGAATTCATCCCCCTGTACCAGCGACACCCCAATGCCACCCTGCATGCGATCTGCCAGCGCACCGAAAGCAAACTCAATGAAATCGGAGATTCTTTTAACGTCGAAAAGCGTTTTACCGATTTCGAAAAGCTGCTTCAAGATCCGGAAATAGATGCCGTTCATATTAACACGCCCATCCCCGATCATGCTCCACAAGCCATCAAAGCATTGAGGGCCGGCAAACATGTGGCTTGTACGGTACCTATGGCAACCTCGGTTGAGGAGTGCCGGGAAATTGTTCAACTCACCCGGGAAACCGGCAAGAAATACATGATGATGGAAACCGTGGTCTACAGCCGTGAGTTTCTGTTTGTCAAAGAACTCTATGAAAAAGGTGAACTGGGCAAGATACAGTTCCTGCAAGCCAGTCATCAGCAGGACATGGATGGTTGGCCGGATTATTGGCCGGGCTTGCCCCCCATGCATTACGCCACCCATTGTGTCGCCCCCTGCCTGGCCCTGACCAGAGCCATGGCGGAATATGTATCCTGTTTCGGTTCCGGTACGATTCGGGATGAACTGATTTCCGAATATCAATCTCCGTTTGCCGTCGAGACCACCCATATCAAACTGAAAGATTCCGATCTTTGTGCCCGCGTCTATCGTTCACTGTTCGATACATCCCGCCAATACCGGGAGAGTTTTGATGTTTACGGCACCAAAAAGGCATACGAATGGCCGCTGATCGAGGGGGAGGATCCGGTCCTCCACACCGCAAAGAGGCCAGAACCGGAAATTCCAAAGCGTGTCAAAGTTCCGGATTACGCCCATCTCCTTCCGGAACCGATCCAGATGTTTACGACCAAAGGTGTTTATGATTTGGATGAACAGCAGCATCTTTCATTCACGCAGGGTGCCGGGCACGGCGGTTCTCACCCGCATCTGGCCCATGAATTTGTCATGAGCCTTGTTGAAGATCGCGATCCTTTTCCCAATGCCGCAGAATCAGCCAACTGGACATGTGTGGGCATTTTAGCCCACGAATCAGCCCTAAAAGGTGGAGAAATCATCCCCTTGCCCGATTTCTGACATTCCGGCACCAGTGCCTGCGGTACGGCCATGCATAAATCCTCAGGCCGAATCAAGGTCAAAAGCAGAATCGAGGAAGCAAATCATGAAGACCTGTTTTCCAGACATTCCAGATAAAATTCTTTTTGAAGGGCCGACATCGAAAAACCCTTTGGCTTTCAAATATTATAACCCTTCTCAGATTGTGGGCCAAAAAATCATGGCAGAGCACCTGCGGTTCTCTGTGGCCTACTGGCATACCTTCAAGGGTACCGGAATGGATCCGTTTGGCGCGGCCACTTTCAGGAGGCCTTGGAATATGGGTAAAACACCGATGGAACAGGCCGAGAATACGCTGCAGGCTGCTTTTGAATTTGTGCAGAAGTTGGGTGTCCCTTTTTACTGTTTTCATGACCGCGATCTGGCCCCCGAGGGAGAGACCTTTTCAGAATCATGCCAAAATCTGGAGACCATGGTTGCGAAGGCAAAAAAGCTACAGGAGGAGACAGGAATCAAACTGTTATGGGGAACTGCCAACCTTTTTAGCCATCCGCGCTATGCGCATGGTGCTGCCACCAACCCTGATGCTCATGTGTTTGCTTATGCAACGGCACAGGTGAAACATGCCATTACGGCGACCAGAGAACTCGGCGGCTCAAATTATGTCTTCTGGGGTGGCAGAGAAGGGTACGAAACGCTGCTCAACACGGACATGAAGAGAGAGCAGGAACAGATGGCTCGATTTTTTCATATGGCAGTGGACTATGCCAAGCAGATTGGGTTTGACGGCCAGTTTCTGATCGAACCCAAACCCAAGGAACCCACAAAGCATCAGTACGACTTCGATGCGGCAACGGTTTTGGATTTTCTCCGGGCTTACGATTTATGGGATTATTTTAAACTCAACATTGAAGCTAACCATGCGACACTTGCCGGCCACTCGTTTGAACATGACTTGACCGTCGCCTCCTTAAACGGCAAGTTGGGCAGCATCGATGCCAACGTGGGTGATCCGCTCCTGGGATGGGACACGGATCAATTCCCGACCGACCCGGTTATGTGCGCCAAGGCCATGCTTGTCGTTCTAAAACAGGGCGGGATAGGAAAAGGCGGCTTTAATTTTGATGCCAAACTGCGCCGGGGATCTTTTGATGAAAATGACTTGTTTTATGCCCATATCAGCGGGATGGACACCTTTGCGCGGGGATTGACCGCCGCTCATCAAATCATTGAAGACGGTGTTCTGGATCACTTTATTGAAAAGCGCTATGCCAGCTACGGGGAAGGAATCGGGAAACAGATAATTTCCGGCCGGGAATCGTTCGATTCGCTGGAAAAATGGATTTTAAAAAAAGGTGAGCCGGCTTTTAAAAGCGGGCGGCAGGAAATGCTGGAAAATATCGTCAGTTCGTATGTTTAGGAGCCGATATGTCAGGTGATCAATTGTTCATCGGAATTGACAGCGGTACTCAGGGTACAAAGGGGGTAGTTCTCAGTCGAAAGGAAGGGGAAATCCTCACCACAGCTAATGCCGCACATCGAATCATTGAAAACAATCAAGGCCGCCGGGAGCAAGCACCCCAGTGGTGGATTGAGGCCTGCACTGCCGTCATGGGGGAAATGTTGCGGAAAAGCGGGATCTCCCGGATAGATGTGCGGGCCATCGGAATTTCAGGACAACA
This sequence comes from Desulfobacterales bacterium, assembly GCA_011049715.1. Lineage (GTDB taxonomy): Bacteria > Desulfobacterota > Desulfobacteria > Desulfobacterales > UBA2156 > UBA2156. The sequence continues at coordinate 4,973 of DRHF01000264.1, read as the reverse complement.
ACATGGCATGGTGCCTCTGGATGGAAAGGGAGAGGTAATCCGTCCGGCAAAATTATGGTGCGATACCGAAACCGCTTTTCAATGTGAAGAAATAACGAATAAAATTGGAGGTGTCGATCAGGTTATCCGCCTTATCGGCAACACCATCGCTGCAGGATTTACAGCCTCCAAAATCCTTTGGATGAAACAGCACGAGCCGAAGAATTATGATCAAATGGCAATGGTGCTTCTTCCTCACGATTACATCAATTTCTGGCTTACGGGTGAAAAGAAATCGGAATTTGGCGATGCATCGGGGACAGCCTACTTTGATATAAAAAACAGGACGTGGTCAACACCGATATTTCAGGCCATTGACGCTTCGGGAAAACTCAGCACATGTCTGCCTGAGCTGATACCATCCAATGCCCCTGTGGGGACGATTAAACCTGATATCGCGGAACAGTTTCAGCTGCCACCGGATGTGCTTGTCTCATCCGGTGGTGGAGACAACATGATGGCGGCCATCGGTACGGGGAATGTAACCCCGGGGATTGTCACCGCAAGTCTGGGAACCTCAGGTACTATCTATTCCTACGCGGATCACCCGGTGGTCGACCCCAACGGGGAACTCGCGGCATTTTGCTCCAGCAGTGGGGGCTGGCTGCCACTCGTCTGTACAATGAATGTAACTGTTTCAACCGAGCTTACCCGTGATCTCCTCGAGCTGAGTCTCAATGATTTCAATAAGATTGCATCGGGTGCGCTTTTGGGCTCGGAAGGAATCCTCCTTCTCCCGTATTTCAACGGAGAGAGAACGCCGCCGTTGCCAAATGCAACGGCTACTTTTTTTGGATTGACCAGCGCCAATTATACACCAGCGAATCTTTCCCGCGCCTCGATGGAGGGTGCAACTCTAAGTCTGCGATACGGTATGGATGTATTAAAGCAGCAGGGAATAACTCCAACTGAAATTCGTCTGGTGGGTGGCGGTGCCCGGAGTTCACTCTGGCGTCAAATGGTTGCGGATATCTTTGATTGTGCCGTGGTCTGCCCGGTATCTTCAGAGGCTGGTGCCATGGGCGCAGCGCTGCAGGCCATGTGGTGTTACCTCGAACAAAAGGAGGGCGGTGGTTCTCTACAGACGATTACGGATCATTTTGTTTCATTGGATGAATCCACTCGGACTCAACCGGAGATGTCCAGCGTTTCTCAATATGCTGATATTTATCAACACTATCTGCAATTGAGCAACCTGTTGAAACCCATGTTGGAAGGGGTATCGTAGGTGGTGTCAGATAATCGGTTTTACCCGGTTAAACGGGGATTTGTATAACTCCTGCAGGACTAAACTGGCAGCACCACGGGCCCAATCGGTATCCTTCCATTTTTGAACCACTATTTTAAGCGGCTCAAACATCTCTGCCGTGGTATGCCGTTGAATCATTTTTTGCATGGGCCCAAACAAGAGCTCGCCAGCCCTGACCCCTTCCCCCGCAATGATGATCTTTTCAGGATTAAAAACCTGAATCAAACCGCAAATTCCCAATCCGAGAATTTCACCGCCCTTTTTAAATATTTTTTGCAGGATGGGTTCCCCTGCTTTAGCAATGGTCGTAACCTCTTCAATGGTTAACGTGGAAATATCTCCATATTGCCACCGACTCGCTTTACAAGCTTTTACAGCAGCTTCAAGGATTTTGTAATCAGCCACATACGCTTCCACGCATCCGCGTTTACCGCATCGGCATAGCGCTCCTCCGGGCTTGATGACCACGTGTCCGAACTCGGCCCCGATCCCTCTTTCTCCCCGATAAATTTGTCCGTTTACAACGATACCCATACCGATTCCGTGTTCAACGGTGACCATCAGAAAGTTATTGACTCCCCGGCCTTCTCCAAACCACTGTTGGGCTAAGGTCACGGTATTGGCATCGTTCTCGATATAGGTGACAGTTCTAAACCGATCCTGGATTAGATCTCTCAGGGTGGTATTCCCCTGTTTATATAGTGGGGACCAGTAGGTTATACCGCTTTGGTTGTCTACAAAACCGGGAATGCCGATGCCGATCCCGGAAATTTTTTTCATATTCAACCGGGCTTTCGCAACGCAATGTCGAATCCCTTCTTCAATAAGATCAGCAATAAATTCTACCGGTCTTTGTCCGGTGCGGACAGGAACAATAAGAGAGCTCATGACATCGGCCTGCAAATTGGTCACGGCGAAACTGATCTGAAAGACAGAAAGCTTTACCCCCACCACATATGCCGCCTCCGGGTTCAGGGCAAGTAACACTCTTCGGCGGCCCCTTGAAGAAGATAGTTCGGTCTTCTTTTCAAAAATCATCTTTTCTTCGATGAGACGCGCCGTTATATTGGTTACGGAGGAACGGCTCTGCCCCGTAATTTCTGCAATTTCGACGCGGGATATGAGACCGGACTTTCGAATGGTGTTCAGAATATTAAACTGATTGATTGCTTTGGTTAATTCGCGATTCGCAACTTCCATGGAAAAGTACCATTTTTGATTTTATCAATAAATTAATTCATGCTTGTTTTAGAGGTACGGTTTCAGCTCTAGCTGAATATCCGAAATAGTCAATTTAGTATAATTATCTAATACTAATGAGGTTGTTATTATTTAGACACGCTCTGTTGGGAACGGAACAAAATAGGACGTTCAAGGGCATTTGATGTCTAAACAATTATAGCTTCATTAGTAACTTAAGATTGTTGCAGTTAGAAGCCAAAATGAGCAAAATCATCTTGACAAAAAAATGGCTCTGATGCAAGCTAAATCGAAACTAATTGATTCATTGGTTAAACTTATACCCTAATCGAGTCAAAACTCGATTAGAAGTTACTCGTTATCAGTTATTAGTTATTGGTTTTAGCAAAATTTAAATCAAAACCCTATCTCATCTATACAAGGAATAGAGTTTAGTGAAAGGGGTTAAAGCAAATAACCATTAACATTTAACTAATAACTCCCCGGTTGAGCCTTTTTTCGCTCAATTGGGGTTATATTTAAGGAGGAAATACCATGGCAAGACCAGTAACCTTATTTACAGGGCAGTATGCGGATCTTCCGCTAACCGAACTGGCCCAAAAAGCCAGTCAGTGGGGATATGACGGGCTGGAATTGGCCTGTTGGGGAGACCATTTTGATCCTGCCAAAGGCGCAGAAGACCCGGCGTACTGTGAACAGCAAAAACGGATTCTCAGTGAAAACGGATTGAGTGTTTATGCCATTTCTCATCACCTGGCCGGACAATTGGTTTGCGACTTGAATGATGACGTTCGATCCGATGCGTTCGCCCCCAATGATTGCGCTGGCAATGCAGAGAAAAAAAGGGCATGGGCGGTTGAAACCATGAAACAGACCGCAATTGCAGCAAAAAACATGGGGCTGAAAGTTGTAAATGGATTTACAGGCTCATCGATTTGGCATCTGATTTATTCGTTTCCGCCGGTCAGCGGGGAGCAGATCGAAGAGGGATTTAAATATTTTAGCGATATGTGGAATCCCATTCTCGATGTGTTTGATGAAAATGGGGTAAAATTTGCACTGGAAGTTCACCCTACTGAGATCGCCTTTGATATTATAACAGCTGATCGCGCTCTGGAAGCAATCGGCCGAAGGGCAGCCTTTGGCTTCAATTTTGATCCAAGTCATCTGGAATGGCAAGGGGTTGATCCTGTAAAATTTATCAAAGCCTTCCCGGATCGAATCTACCATGTTCATATGAAAGACGCCATCGTTACCTTGGACGGCACCTCCGGAATCCTCAGCAGCTATCTAAATTTCGGCCAACCGGGGCGCGGGTGGGATTTCCGCTCTCTCGGCAGGGGGCAGGTTAATTTTGAAGAAATCATTAGAGCTCTAAATGAAATCCAATACGACGGACCACTATCAGTGGAATGGGAAGATGCGGCCATGGATCGTGAAGAAGGAGCGAAAGAGGCTGCCAGCTTTGTAAAAGATATTGATTTTGCGCCATCAGGACGCGTGTTTGACGAAGCATTCGCCACTTGAGATTTTCCAGATTGAATCCTTAGTAACAAAGTGTAATCAAGATCTGTATCAGTAATCCGTCTTTTGTATAAGCAATTGCTTGTCGGTTGAAGGTGATCTTTTGTCAAGAAAAAACTAAGGCTGTTATAGCAATCTAATAGTCATCTTTTTTGCAAAGTCTTATTTTGTTTTTTCAAAAAACAAAATTGCAAACCCTTCTTTTTTTCAATCGAAGAAATGAGTTTAGTTCATTTAGGGTATTACATTGTGTTATCAATAAGTTGATTTCACTCTGCGTGGTTGAAGCAATTTTTTGAATACAAAATCGCTTGACAACCTTAATTGACATTGGATCCTGATTACGATATTTCCAGTTTAACCATCCAAAGTTCCTTTACATTTTTCCCCAACTGTTTCTTCCTGAAAAACAATGGAGAGCATATAAAATGGAATGCCCAAAATGCCAAACTGATAATTCTGAGATAAATAAATTTTGTCGTGAGTGTGGGGCAAAGTTATTATTGTTCTGTCCTCAGTGTGCCGCTGAAATTCCCCCAGGTGATAAGTTCTGTGGCCAGTGCGGGCATAATATGAGCGCTCATTCTGAACCTGCCCCCAAAGATCTCTCTTTTGACGAGAAAATAGACAAAATACAACGTTATCTTCCCAAGGGCCTGACAGAAAAAATCTTATCACAAAAAGACAGGATTGAAGGCGAGCGTAAACAGGTTACAGTCATGTTCTGCGACCTGGAGGGCTTTACCGCTCTTTCCGAGCGTTTTGACCCAGAAGAAGTCTACTCAATTATGGACCAAGTCTATGAAATCCTGATTCATAAAGTTCACGATTTCGAGGCCACGGTCAATGAAATGACCGGTGATGGAATTATGGCCCTTTTTGGCGCTCCCATCGCTTTGGAAGATGCGCCGCTAAGAGCTATCCGATCTGCTTATTCTATTCCTGTCTCTTATACACATCT
>DRHF01000263.1 GCA_011049715.1 Desulfobacterales bacterium | reverse complement strand
TTGACAACGGCACAAAACCTTTTAAGAGTTATCATTTCAGAAGCAACTGATATTACAAAAGAAACCAGACCATCGCGTGCCTGTGCACGGTGATTACTTTATGGATACCGGTTCAAACTGATTGCCTCATTGTTTTTCCAAAAAATTTTATTTAACCCACACCAGATGCGGCACCATGCCCCATTGGGAGTGCGAAACTTGAGTACTAATTTAACGCCTTTGACATTCTATTTAAAACAACCCCGATGTCATCTGATGTCACGTGGTAATGAGTGACAGCCCTCAGTTTGTTGGGACCGACGGGAAGCAGTCGGACACCTTCGGTTTCAAGCTTTTTGGCCAGCGCCGTTGAAGGCATATCTGTATGTGTAACTTCGACATAAACCATATTGGTCTTGACACGTTCGGGCTGGATGGACAAACCACTCATATCAGCCAGACCCCATGCCAGCAATTGAGCGTTGGCATGGTCCTCTGCCAGGCGATCGATCATTTCATTGAGCGAAACAATACCTGCGGCTGCCAATATTCCGGCCTGTCGCATGCCGCCGCCAAGCATTTTGCGAATCCGTCGGGCCTCAAGAATGAAATCATCAGTTCCGCAGACCACGGACCCCACCGGTGCAGCCAGACCCTTGCTGAGGCAAAAACCAACCGAATCGGCCGGTGCCACCAGATCACGCGCATCCACCCCCAGTGAAATCGCCGCATTGAAAATCCTCGCGCCATCCACGTGCACTGCCAATCCGTGGGCACGGGCGACATCCCTCACTGCTTTCATGTATTTTATACCAATAGGCGCCCCACCGCATCGATTATGTGTATTTTCCAACACGATGAGGCGTGTCTTTGGAAAGTGAATGTCGGCCGGACGAATCGCCGCTTCGATCTCTTGAATCGGCAGAGTACCGTCCGGTTGATTCGGCAACGTTCTGGGATGAATTCCACCAATGGCAGCCGATCCTCCCTGTTCATAAAAGAAGATGTGGGATTGATCTCCTATGATCATTTCATCCCCGCGCCCGCAATGGGACATCTGACTCACGATATTGGCCATGGTGCCGCTTGCCACAAACAGGGCAGCCTCCTTCCCCATCCGTTCGGCGGCCATTTTCTCCAATCTGTTTACAGTGACATCCTCCCCAAAAACGTCATCCCCCACTTCGGCTTCGGCCAATGCCTTTCGCATGGAGGGGGTTGGCTGGGTGACCGTGTCAGATCGCAGATCGATTATTCGCATACCCAATTTCTCCTATTTTAATCCGTTGCAGGCCCGTTATCTTTGTTTGAGTTCGACCAGAGTTGCACCCCACCCACCGGCTTCAGGCGGTGCATCTGTGAAAGATTTTATCATCGGATTTCTTTTTAGTAATCCATGTATCCGCTTTTTTAAAATTCCGGTTCCCTTCCCATGGATAATGCGGACAGAAAAGATATCCGCTTCGACACAGGCTGAAAAGTAATCCATAAGAAGATCCGGTATCTCCCTGGGTTGAAAGGTATGTAGATCAAGGATGTCGCTGATCGGTATGTGAACAGGCTCCATCGCAATAATATCCCTGTTTAGGCCATGCCGTTCAATTGTTTTACTCAAGGTTCGCACTCCTAATCCACCGGTGCATCGTTTTCGGTGTGGAGCGAATGAAATTTTTCACACTTTTATTATCTAGTGGCCATCGACCAAGCAAAAGATAGGATACCCGATAAAACAAAATGGGTATCGACCAAAAACTCCAATCTTATACCCGGAAGCATATATCCCTGTTCGTGAGATGAAAAAACAATAAAAAAAATGACAGGATAGGCAAGGAAAACAAACCCGAGACTCGTTGTTAGGTGAAATATGCTCGATAGGAGTAATATAATAAAACTGATGATCAGCATCGATTTCAACAGGCGCATGGTTTTCTTTTCCCCCAAGATTATAGGAATCGTCTCCTTTCCCACAATTTGGTCTCCCTGCATATCGAGAATATCGAAAAAAGCGGTTCTGACAAATACCATTCCAGTTATCCACAGAAACACCAAAACGGCTCCGGAATCTATATAATTTGATACAGAAACCGCTGGAAATACAGCAGTGACGATTCCCCAGGCCAACGCGATTAAGATGGTCTTTGAACCGGGGATGTCCCTTATGCCTTTATACCTGCCGCCTGTGAAGCTGACGGGAAATAGCCGTAAATTGTATGAAAGCCCGAGGATACTCATGATAAGGAGGATAAAAAAGGTGATCAACCCCATGGTATAGGCAACGATGAGGCCCAAGCCCCCTGAAACGATGGCAAGAAAGGTCAGGAAATTTTTATGGTCTTCATAAAAGGAAGCCCGATCAGGTTCATTGTACCGATCGGCTTTTTGCCCGGTCAGATTATTAAGAATGTGCATGGATTGAATATAGAGGATAGAAATGAACATGTTAGAGAAATAATGTTGAACACCCTGAAGTTTCGCACAGGCATAACTTAGGCTTCCCGCGCCGAGCGCCACATAGGTACTGGTCAGAAGTAAATTCCGCTGAAGCGTAAACAAAAATCGGCGCCAGCTTTTTCCTCTGGTTATCGGTAATGACTCAATCGCCCGGTAAATTCTTTTTAAAACCCAATTCGGCGTAGAGGCACCTGCGGTTATTCCGATCGATTGGCATTTTGTCAGGGCCTCATCAAGATCTGACTCTTTTTCCACGTGATAGGCAGGTTTACCACTCTCTTTTGCGATTTCGACCAGTCTCCGGGTATTTCCACTGGTATGACCGCCGACAACAACTATGGCATCGACCGAATCTGCAAGACGACGTACTTCCGCCTGTCTTCTCTCGGTGGAATCGCAGATTGTACTAAAAACCTTATAATGCGGGTATTTGTGTGTAGCCCACGACTTTACTTTTTCAAATAAAAAAGTATTTTGGGTGGTTTGGGCCACGATAATCGCCTGATCAAAAGACGGAAGGCCATCCAGATCTTTAAGGCTGTCAACCACATATCCTTTTCCCTTTGCATAACCGAGCAATCCGGTAACCTCCGGATGATCCCGGTCTCCGATGATGATAGATGCGAACCCTTTCCCAGCGTGCTTTTTGATGATAGTTTGGACCCTGATGACGCGGGGGCAGGTTGCATCGATAACGGAAAAACCTGCCCTTTCAAGTGCTTCCTCTGTTTGGGGAGGAGCACCGTGAGCCCTGATCAAGACGGTGCCGGATCCATGATCTGGGATGTCTCTTAGAACATTTATTCCTTTTTCTTCTAAAAGCTTTAAGACTTGTGGGTTGTGTATGAGGGAACCAAAGGTAAAGATCGGTTGAGCGTGTTCGCTGGGCGCCTCCAGGACCATTTCGACCGCCCTCCGAACACCCATGCAAAAACCTGCTGTCTTAGCGAGAAATATTTTCATTCAATCTATGCAGGTTTTGATGAACTCATGTTTTGAGAAAAATATTGTGGTCAACAAGTGAAAGTGAATGAATTTGTGCTTTTATAAATGTCTGATCCCCGAATATGCTGATCAGCCTTAGACCGTCATCTTCAGGTTCGACCGTGTCAACGGCCTCCATTATCAGTTTTTTCTCCTCCCCTTCAACCAGATAAACATTGGCTTCGCACATTATATCGGTTCCTTTTTACCCTAATCGAGTCAAAAATCGATGGGATGTTATTGGTTATCAGTTATTTGTTTTATAAACCTAAATCAAAAACGTTTTAGATTTCCGTAAAATCAAAGCTTTTGTATTTTAATTTTGCTTCTTCGCAACCTTTTTGAAAGGCGCCTTTGCGGTCCACGCTTTTTTGTCGTCGGCGTCCAACCCGCATCCTCATCTTCATCACCGGCATCGGTCTTCATATATGCGGCCAAAACCATCTTTTCTTCAAACATGGATGAGCTAATTGTCGCAGCCCCTTGCGCAAAGGCAAAGTTTGCCACCGCCTTATCAGAGCTGACTACTAGGGCTTTCTCTCTCTCTTCTGTTGCCATCCGTTTTATCACATCATCCGCCGATTCTCCACTTTGAGAAAATTTCACCCCAATTCCAAAAGAATGATCGGTTCGCCGCGAAGATGGAGGAGCGTTCGCGCCGTCAAAAACAACGGTAATGCTGTAATGTTTTATTTTCTTATATTCTGAGAGAAGGCTCAGCAGCCGCTCCCTCCCTTTTTGCATATCAAGCTGTTCAAAGGCGCTTAAAGACGCGGATTGCCGAATCAAATTATAGCCATCGATGATGATATGTAAAGACATGGTTGGGTTATGGGCAATTGTTCGGTGTGCGATGAAAAATAAAATAGGATTTTGCCTTGTCAATCAGGTCTCTCTAAGGAGGCGAATAAGCCTGTCCAGATCATCATCATTGTAAAATTCGATCTCAACTTTCCCCTTCCGGCCTTTCCGCTTGATCTGAACCCGTGTGCCAAGGTGTTGCGAGAGCTCATCTGCGAGATCAGAAATATATATCTCCTCAACCCCTTTCGAAGGCCCCTTGTGGGCCTTCTTTTGGGATTTCATGCGCCTGACCAACCGCTCTGTTTCTCTTACGGAGAGCCCTTTTAATACGACCATGCGCGATGCGCTGTTTTGCTGGGCCGTGGTATCAGCGCCCAGCAAAGCCCGAGCATGCCCCATGCTCAGGGTGCCATCTAATATTTGGGCCTTGATGGCATCGGGTAATTGTCGAAGCCTCAAATAATTTGCTACAGCAGAGCGGCTCTTCCCCACCCGCTTTGCAACCTCATTTTGTTTAAGATTGAATTCCGTCATCAGCCGGCGGTAGGCTTCAGACTCCTCAATGGGGTTCAAATCCTCCCGTTGAACGTTTTCAATAATCGATATCTCCAACAGCTTCGAATCTGTTACCTCCTTCAAAACAACCGGGACCTGCTTCAGGCCGGCAAGCTTTGCCGCCCGCAGACGTCTTTCACCGGTTACCAGTTCATATCCACTGGTATCTTTTCTGACCAAAAGCGGCTGAATGACCCCCTGCATTTTAATTGAATGGGACAACTCCTTTAACTCCTCTTCGGGAAACCGGCGCCGGGGCTGGTACCGATTGGGCCGAATCATCCCAATATCGCAATTGAAAAACTCCCTCGGAACATCTCGAATCGATTCTATGTCGGGTATCAGAGCATCGAGTCCTCTTCCCAAAGCCATTTTCTTTCGTTTTTTCACCGCCGGTTCAGATCCTTTTTCTGCCTTCTTTTTCATGAAATACCTTCACACAAACGATCGAAGCTTTTGCTTCCGGCCGCTTGGAAAAATGTAGAATCTCACAGCCCCGAACGTCGGGATCCTCCAGAGTCGGATAAATCCTCGCTTTGCCTCCACAAGATACGGGGAATGCCCTCACTGTTTCGGTTCAGATCCGTTTTAATTCGGCCTGCTGTATTTATTGATTATTTCCTTTGCCAATGAAAAATAGCTTAATGCCCCCAAAGAGTCGGCATCATAGAGCAAAATCGGCTTTCCAAAACTGGGAGCTTCACCCAACCTGACGTTTCTGGGGACAATTGTTTTGAATAATAAATGCTTAAAATATTTTTCAGCGTTTTCAGCCACCTGATGGGACAGATTAGTCCGTGTGTCGTGCATGGTCAAAAGAATGCCGCCTATCTTGAGGTTTGGATTCAACCGCCGCTTGATGCGTTTCACCGTTCGTAAAAGCTGGCCGAGACCTTCCAATGCATAAAATTCACACTGAAGCGGAATCAAAAGTGAGTGGGCTGCGGTCATGGCATTGATGGTCAAGAGGCTCAACGATGGTGGGCAGTCGAGTATAATGTAATCGAATGAAGTCTCCAATTCATCCAGCAGATGCTTTAGCGCCATCTCACGATCGGGATGTGACATCATTTCCACTTCAAAACCGATCAGTTCCACACGCGAAGGGATAATTTTCAAAGTTTCGATGTCGCTGTCGACAACGAGGCTTTTGGCCCCGGTTTCATGAATTATACCATGGTATAATGTTTTATCGATTGCGCTTTTATCAATTCCGATCCCCGTTGTCGCATTCGCCTGGGGATCGCAATCTACCAAAAGGGTTTTCTTTTCTGAAACAGCCAATGCCGCCGAAAGGTTGATGGCGGTCGTTGTTTTGCCCACACCGCCTTTCTGATTGGCAATGCAAATAATTTGTGCCATAATTCAAACATTAACATAACTCTTTATGTTTGAAAAGCATTATAGAATTGTGTTTGTACGAGGTATTCGTGAAGTTTAGAAAAAAAATAATCTTTCCATGCCTTTCTTTCATCCTGATTTTCGGTGTCATGCTCCCGGAAGAGGGCTTCCCTATCACCGTGGCACAGGAAGAAGAGCTGGCAAAAGAATTTATTAACGTGGTGTTTCAACACTACAAGTTTGTAAAAGATCCTTTAATCCTGGGGTATGTAAATAAAATAGGTCAAAAGATTCTCTCGGTTGTTCCGACCCAGCCATTTCCTTACCACTTTTATGTTGTTCAAGAGGACGTCTATAATGCTTTTGCCGGTCCAGCGGGTCATATTTTTATAAACAGTGGCTTGTTTGAAGCTATGGAGAGTGAAAATGAGCTGGCGGGCATCCTCGCCCATGAAATCGCCCATGTTGTTTCACGGCATATTTCAGAAAAGATAGAAAGATCGAAAAAAATCCGGATCGCGACCCTCGCCGGTATTGTTGCCGGAATTTTCCTCGGCTCTGGTGGTTCATCCGAAGCGGCAGAAGCAGTAACGATGGGATCGGTTGCAGCCAGCCAATCGATTACATTGGCTTACAGCCGAGAAGATGAAATGCAGGCGGACCAGATTGGTCTTGAGTACCTTAAGAAGGCCAAATACGACGGTAAAGGCCTGTTGACCATTCTGAAAAAAATACGAAGCAAGCAATGGTTCGGGTCAGACCAGGTTCCCACCTACCTGATGACCCATCCCGCCTCAGAGGACCGCATGGCCTATGTGGCGACCTGGGTGGCGAGCCACCCCAAGGTTGAAACCCGCATCAACCCTACAGATTTTGAAAAGGCCCATATCCGGCTCGTCGCCCTTTATTCAGACAAGGATTCGGCGATGACGAAATTTGAAACTGCAGTGAAGAATGACCCCGAAGATCCGAGGGGACATTATGGATACGGTTTGATTCTTTCCAGAGCCGGCAACCACAAAGATGCGATCGTTCACCTTAAAAAAGCATTGGAAAAAAATCCGTTTGACCCGGATGTTTTAATCGACTTGGGGAGGATCTATTTTCTCAACGGTCAATACCCCAAAGCCTTAACCACCCTTAAATCGACGATGGGCGCCGAACATAACAACCCGATCGGAGATTTCTATTACGGCCGAACGCTGCTGACGCTTGGACGGTTAAAGGATGCTGAAATGGTTTTTGCCGCTCTGATACAAAAACAAACCGCAAACAACCGGACATTTTTTTTCTTAAGTAAAGTCTATAGTCGCCAGGGGAGACCTTCCGAAGCCCACTATTATCTTGGCATCTATTTTAAAAAAATAGGTAATCTGAAAAACGCGATCTTCCATTTGAATAGGGCTCGAGAAAAAACAGATGATCCGGAGAGAAAACTGAAGATCAAAAAAATGCTAAAAGAAATTGAAGCGATAGATACAAAAAAAAGCTGAATCGAAAAAAATTTTCGCCCCATGCAAGGTTAATTACCGCCTGCTCGACCAAAATGGGAGAACCGCATGGAATAGGTACCTCTCCCTTGGGTTGCGGATCTCAATGACGTTGAGTAGCCGAACATTTTTGAGAGGGGAACGATCGCCTTTATGGCCTGTATCCCGGTTTTTGGCTTTATCGATTCTATTTTCCCGTTCCGGGAATTGATGTCGCCGATCACATCACCCATAAATGACTCCGGGACAAGGATTTCAACCGCCATGATCGGGTCGAGGAGAGACGGCTCTCCGTTAGCGAGCGCCTCTTTGCATGCCATCGAGGCACTGACGGTGAAGGCCAGCTCAGTGCCCAGAGACTCCTTGTATGCACCGCCGTTGAGGACAGCTTCAATATCAACCACCGGATACCCCAGCAAAACACCACTTTCAAAAGACTCCATTACACCTTTCTCAATCGATGGGATAAAAACGTCAGGTATTATTTCAGCTGAAATTTCCGATCTAAACCGATTCCCGCTGCCCCTGGGCAATGGCGATAATTTTATACTGACTTCCCCAAAATGTCTCTGGCCGGCAACCTCTTTATCAAAAATTGCGGAGGCCTCGTTCTGACGATTTATGGTTTCCCGGTAGACCACCTGGGGTTTTCCCACATTGACACGTGTCTTAAATTCACGCAGCATACGACTGACAATAACTTCGAGATGGAGTTCACCCATCCCCGATAAAATTGTCTGCCCGGTTTCTTCATCGTGGCGAAGTTTCAGTGTGGGGTCTTCCAACACAAATTTCTGAAGCACCTGGTCAAGTTTTTCCTGATCAGCAAGGGTTTTTGGCTCCACGGCAACTGAAATGACCGGTTCATAAAATTCCATCTTTTCCAACAAAACAGGACGGTCTGTCGAACAGAGTGTATCTCCTGTGAAAGATTCCTTTAATCCAACGATTCCGGCGATACTTCCTGAACCCGTGGTGACGATTCGCTCTTTCTTGTTGGCATGCATCCTCAATATCCGAGAGATTTTTTCCCTTTTCCCACGAGAAGAGTTGTATAAATCCTCTCCGGTGGTTATTTTCCCGCTGTAAATCCTTACAAAGGAAAGCTTCCGCCCTTCCATTATGGCAACCTTAAATATCAGGGCAGCCAATGGTTCTGAATCTTTGGCTTGGCATTCAATAACTTCCATGGTTTCGGGGTCCACCCCCTTTATGGGTGGAACATCCAAGGGACTGGGAAGAAATTGAGTTATAGCGTCAAGGAGTGGCTGGATGCCTCTATTTTTCAAGGCACTGCCACAAAGAACCGGAACTAGTTTCAAGTTGATTGTTGCTTTTCTGATTGCACCCAGTAGTTTCTTCGAATTGATTTCGGCTGACGGAGAATCGGACAGATATGCTCCCATAATTTCATCGTCGACTTCAGCGACCGTCTCGATAAGTTCCTCACGATATCTGTCTGCGGTTTCGAGCAGTTCTTTGGAAATGTTGTCAATGGTGAAGGTAGCACCCAGCGTATCATCATCCCATTTGATCTGCTTCATGTTTATCAAATCAACAACACCTGAAAAGTCTTCCTCCGAGCCCACCGGTAGCTGGAGGATCAGCGGTTTTACATTGAGCTTTTCTTTCATCAACGCCACTGTTCCAAAGAAACTGGCACCCACCCGGTCCAATTTGTTAATAAAGGCAATCTTTGGGATATGATATTTATCCGCCTGACGCCATACGGTTTCAGATTGTGTTTCCACGCCGCCGACGGCGCAGAATACACCAATAGCGCCGTCGAGAACCCTCAACGAACGTTCGACTTCGATTGTAAAATCGACATGCCCCGGTGTATCTATGATCTGAATCTCGTTCCCCATCCATTGGCAGGTGGTGACGGCCGCGGTAATCGTGATGCCTCGCTCCTGTTCATCAGGCATCCAATCCATCACCGCTTCACCATTGTGGACCTCTCCGATTTTATGGGAACGACCCGAATAATACAGCATACGCTCCGTTACCGTCGTTTTTCCCGCATCAATATGCGCAATAATACCGATATTGCGTATGGCGCTTATCTTTTTCATATGTTTTATCTTATCAATAGCAAGTTTGCTTTAAACGAAGAACGGAGATCGATATGTCCTGCCAGCGTCATCGATTCACGTCCTTCTATCAGTATTTTGACCGCATCAACTTCAGGAATGTTTAAAATTAAAGAATTTACGATAGAAAATATGGTCATCAATTCCGATTGAGCCCCACCAGGATAGTCTGCCCTAATGGCCTCTGATAAATCCACATGGGCGGTTCCTTTGGGTGTAACATAAAGCGCCCTGAGCCCAGTACCCTCGGGGATGGTTCGCATCAGCTCGCCCTGGGGCCCTTTGATTAAGGCTTTGATTACAATGTTTCCAAACGCCGCAGGGTCTATCGGACGAAGAAGAACCCTGTCTTCGGCCATCAGATAAACGTTTTCTTGATCCGCAAAATAGAGGTGCACGACCGACTTTTCCGAAAATTGCGGATCCAAAGTCTCTATTTTCCCTTTTGCTTTTTCCGGCGCTGATGGTTTTTGGGACATAAAATAAAAGATTATGAAAATCCCTCCTACAATAATAACCACAGAAATTGCAAAAAGGAGATACCGTCTTATGCCCACACTCAAATCCTCTGGAGAATAAAAACTTCTTAAAACCTTATCACTTTTAGGTCGACTCGGCCATGTATCGTTGAGCGATGGGATACCGCCTGCCATAACCAAAAGCCTTGGACGTCACCTTCAGGCCGGGGGCGGCCTGTTGACGTTTGTATTCACTTCGGACGATTTTTGAAATAACATTTTCCACAAGTTTTTTGTCAAATCCCATCTGAACCAGTTCATCCTGACTTTTCAGATCTTCGATATACCCCTTTAAAACTGCGTCGAGAATTTCATAAGGCGGCAGGTCATCCTGATCTTTTTGGTTGGGCTTGAGTTCAGCCGAGGGGGCTTTCTCGATAATCCGTTTCGGTATCCACTCTTTTTCTGCATTGACAAGACCACTCAACTCATACACCATCGTCTTTGGGACATCGGAAATAACCGCCAAACCGCCGCTCATGTCACCATAGAGCGTGCAATACCCAACACTGGCCTCCGACTTGTTTCCGGTGGAAAGGAGGAGTAACCCATCTCTGTTTGAGAACCCCATGAGAATCGTTGCCCTGATTCTCGCCTGAATATTTTGTTCGGTCACACCCGGTTCTTCCGTTTTGAACGAAGGCGAGAGAAACCGCAAAAACTCCTTGAACATACCATCGATCGGTATTTGAATAAGATCGATGCCCAGGTTGTCCGCCAGTTTTTTCGTGTCCTGATAGTTATCTTTTGAAGTGTAACGTGATGGCATGAACACCGCCAGAACATTTTCCCGGCCCAGTGCCAAAGACGCAATGGCAGCGGTGAGAGCAGAGTCGATCCCGCCGCTCAGCCCCAAAATTGCCTTTGAAAATCCGCATTTTATTGCATAGTCGCGTGTTCCAGTCACCAGTGCCTTAAAGACCATTGTTACGCCCGTCCCTAGAACGGCCTGAGGATTATCTTCGGTAGACACCGGCGATTCTGAATCAAATACCACCAAGTCTTCCTCAAATTCCCGAGCCCTGACCGCAATATTTCCCTGCCGATCAAAAGCGGTACTGATGCCATCGAAAAGGAGGCCGTCGTTGCCACCCACCTGGTTGGCGAATACCAAAGGAACGCTGTATTTCCGAGCAATGGACCGGAGCATTTCCTGCCTGAAAACCTCTTTCCCCATATAAAACGGGGAGGCGGATATGTTAATAATCAGATCAGCCCCTTTTTCGACCATCAGGCTCACCGGATCGATCGTGTAGATGCTTTTTTGGAAAATATCCTTGTCGTTCCAGACATCTTCACAAATGGCGAGCCCCAGGGAATGGCCTTTGTATGAAAAGAGCGCACATTCGGTACCCGGTTCAAAATATCTCCTTTCATCGAAAACATCATATGTTGGAAGGAGTCGCTTAAATGCCCGATGCACTATATTACCATCTTCAAAAAGAACCGCCGCATTATATAGAGAATTCCCTTTACCTGAAGGATTTTTTTCCACAAAACCGCATATGACTCCGATGTCGCGGATCGAATCCACCAGTCTATTCAAACAGGCAAGATTGGCTTCAATAAAATCGTTTCTTTCAAGCAGGTCCCGTGGCGGATATCCCGATACAACCAGTTCCGGGAAGACAACCAGGTCGCATGAAAGCGCCACGGCCTTTTCGCTAAAACTTTTTATTCGGGCAAAATTGTACTCAAAATCACCAATAATGGGATTTATTTGTGCAATCGCAATTTTCATGATTCACCCAAGCAGTGCTTCAAAAGTGTCGGTAAACATCGCCCGGATAGGCACTTCAAAAAGGTTAAAAACTACTATATAATTCTGATGGTTGTCAATATGGCAAAAGTTGTCTGCAATTGCCAATTTTTATTTCGTTCATATCTTCATTATGGTAGAAAAAAGTAGTAAAAAATCATAAAAATCAAAGCGCTTTTTTGAGAAATTGGCCAATATGGAAAATGTGACATATCCAGGTGGTACAGATATTTCCTTTAAGGTTTTTTATGAACTGATGAAAAAACGGATCAGTGAGATTCTCCTTGTCTCAAGTCCATACGATGCGTTTATCATGGAGGAGGATGGGCGGCTTGCTGAAAGGATCATTCATGAATATCGCGGACTGAACCTGACCCGACCACCGCGGCTCACCTGGGTTTCGACTGCCCAGAAGGCTTTCAAACTGCTTTCCCGGAAGCGATTTGATCTTGTTATCACGATGCCCCACATAGAAGATGTGGACCCCTACGTTTTCTGTTGCGAAACAAAGAAAAAATTTTCCAAACTCCCCGTGTTTCTCCTGTCACATGAAAGGCAGAACATTCTGACCGACCCTAGGTATTTGGATCGCAATATCATCGATAAAATTTTTATCTGGCTCGGGAATACTGACCTCCTTCTTGCTATGATAAAGAGTTGGGAAGACAAAATGAACGTCGCCCACGATACAAAAAAGGCAAGGGTAAGGGTCATCATCTTGGTGGAAGATTCAGCCATATATTACTCCTCCCTGCTCCCAATGCTCTACAAAGTGCTCGTGTTGCAGACCCAGGCGGTCATGGATGATTCTCTCAATGAAGAAGATCGCATCCTTCGAATGCGAGCCAGACCGAAGATTCTTCTTGCTGAAAATTTTGAAGAAGCTGAAAATCTCTACAGGCTGTTCAAACCTTATCTTCTTGGTGTTCTTTCTGACGTCCGATTTCCCCGAAACCAAGAAATAGATCCTGAAGCCGGATTTACTCTGCTTTCGATGATTAAAAAAGAAACCCCCGATATTTTTGTTCTCAATCTGAGTTCAGAGGAATCGAATCGGCAAAAAGCGGAAAAGATTCCGGCGGTTTTTTTGAATAAAAACTCCCCATCCCTTCATACCGATATCAATGCGGTTTTCACGCACCATCTCGGGTTTGGGGATTTTATTTTCAGACTCCCCAACGGTAAAGAAATCGCAAGGGTTCCCAATCTTCGCACGATGGAAAAAATTCTGCCCACCATTCCTGATGAATCCATTAATTATCATGCGGCTCGGAATCACTTTTCAACTTGGTTGATGGCCCGTTCCGAAATACAGCTCGCCTCAAAGCTCAAGCCGATAAGGGCAACCGACTTTTCCAGTGTTCGAGAACTCAGGGAACTCTTGAGCTTCAATCTACAAGAACGGCGAAAAATTCGCCAGAGAGGGGTGGTAACTGACTTTGTAAATGGCACATTTGATCCGGAAACCGATTTCTTGAAGGTCGGAAAAGGATCTCTGGGCGGTAAGGCTAGAGGGCTTGCTTTTGTAACGACCCAACTGAAGGAAAACCCGAAACTGCAGGAAAAGTTTCCTGAAATCGATATTATCGTGCCAAAATCGTTTGTGATCTCAACGGAAGGGTTCGACGCATTTGTCGTTGAAAACAACCTTCAAGACATGTCAAACATCAGTGACAGCGACGCGGTCATCGCCAAGCGGTTTTTGAGATCCCGTTTCCCTGACTGGATGGTCCATCATTTAAAATCATTTCTAGAACAAATCAACTACCCCCTTGCCGTTCGATCTTCGAGCCTCCTGGAGGATGCACAGTTCCAGCCCTTTGCAGGTGTTTACAAGACTTATATGATTCCCAACAATCATCACGACCTGACGGTCCGGATAAATCAGTTGATGGATGCAATTAGACTTGTTTATGCTTCAACCTATTTTGAAACGCCCAGGTCCTATGCGAAAAGCACATTGCATCGAATCGAGGATGAAAAAATGGCGGTTGTTATCCAGCAGCTGATTGGGACCCCATATGGAGACCACTTCTACCCAGCAATCTCGGGCGTGGTGCAATCGTATAACTTTTATCCGATCTCACACATGAAAGCCAAAGAGGGGATTGCGCATATTGCCCTGGGGCTCGGCAAAACCGTTATGGAAGGTGCGAACTCTCTTCGCTTTTCGCCCAAATATCCTGAGTTTCTTCCCCAGTTTTCAACGGTGGATGACATTTTGAAAAACTCACAACGATTCTTTTATGCGTTGAAGTTGACCGATTTGCCTGATA
>DRHF01000262.1 GCA_011049715.1 Desulfobacterales bacterium | reverse complement strand
GTGACTTCGAATACTAACAAAACCTTTTCCTGCCCCACATGTAGTTGATCATTTCGATGTATCTTGAGTTCATTCCCCGCACAATCGAATGAACGGTATGGACGATGTTTTTTAAAACTTTGTGAACCATTCGGGGGTGGTCGTCAATTAATGTTTCAAAGGCCTCTTTTTCGATAACAAATGCATTAACATCTGAAATTGCAATGATTGTTGCGGATCTGGGGGTTGCGTCGATAAAACCCATCTCGCCGAAGATGTCACCGTTTTTCAAAATGGTCAGGGTGAAGAGGTCTCCGTCAGGAGCGGCCAGACAGACCTTAACTTCCCCGGATCGGATCAGGTAGAGAGAATGGCCTGCATCTGATGTTTTAAATACTGTTTCCCCGATTTTAAAATCCTCTGGGGTAATGATCTTGGCAATGATCGACAATTCTCCGTCTGTGAGGTCGGAGAAAAACCGATGTTCTTTTAAAGATTCCAAGTTTATCATCATCAAACCTCCGGTCTTTTCCGGGTGGTGACGCCCTCTTTTTTTAAATCCGCCCGGATGGGGTCCTTTGTTACTTTGGAGATGGTAACCGTTGCCATGAACTCGCCTGTTCTAAAAAATCTATTTACAGCAATTGCCTCGAAATTCTCGGCGATAAAAGCCACCCCGTTTTTGGAACCGCATACAGTTTTTGCCGTAAGCACAGCTTCGTGGCGGCTTCCGCTGACCCTTACTTTTTCACCATTTGAGATACCAAGTTTTATTGCGTCGTCATGGGGGATTTCCACCATCGGTTCCTTGAGAAGCCCGGTGAGTATCTCGGACCGATTGGAGAGGCGCCCGGAGTAAAAGAGATGATTACCGGTAACCAGGCGGAATATTCCGTTTCGGTCGATGCCGCTTTGAGGAGGCCGGTCCAACAGTTCCATAGGCACCTCAATACCGGAGTCTTTGACCAGGGCGGTCCGGTCGTCAAGCGCGTTGTCCTCATTCCTTTGGTTGTTAAAGTCAAGGCATACATCACCATACATCGGGATCTCTTTTCGAATCTGTTCAAAAACAGGTAAAAAACGCCTTGTTCTGGGCGTAAAGGACGGATCGAATCGCCGACCGATCGCTCCGATAATCTCAAGATCGCTTTTGGCTTGACCCGGTGGTTTCATCAGCCGTTTTATCGATTGAACCCTTCCTTCCTGATTGGTGAAAGTCCCCTCTTTTTCAGCAAAACATGCGCCGGGCAGCACGCAATCGGCCAACTTGGCCGTCTCGGTGAGAAAGATATCCTGAACCAGTAGAAAATTAATATTTGACAGCGCTCTTTTGACAAACTCACGATCATTTAAGGTCGCCACCGGGTCCTCCCGGATGATGTAGAGCGACCCGAGGTCGCCCTTTACAGCCGCATCTATCATCCCGGCATGTCCTAGGCCTTTTGGCTCTTCATCGCGATAGCCGGGGTCGAATCCCGGGTGCACCCCCATCTCCCAGGCGCCCCTCTGGTTGCACCGGTCGAGTACCGGGACGATCAATACCTGTTTTCCAAGACGGTTCAGTACTGCCAAAAGGGTCGCAAGTCCGTCGGCGCCCTGTCCGAACCGGATGAATTCCGTCCCTGCCAGTATCCCGACAGTGGTAGCGTCTTTCAGACGTCGGGTCAGTTGAACGATTTCATCCGGTTTTACATCTGCGGTCTGTAAACATGTCTCGAAATTGGACCTATCTTCAGGGCGGACCCCGGTCTTGCCTGAAGCATCTGCAACGCTGTCCGCCAGCATTAAGTAAACAATGGCCTCCAACACCTCTTTTTCCATCCCCGGTAGATGCCTGAGTGAAACACTGGCGGAATGATCGAGTTTCATTGCCCTCGGCGATGCGATCAGCACGGTGGTGTCTCTCTCCCGTGCCATCCGCCGCACCATGTATTCGGTTACCGGGTTCTCATCTGAAAGATGGGACCCGATAATAAAAACGATGTCAGCCGACATGCAATCAAATACCGATACCCCGCCCCCATTCATTTTGACGGCTGACACGAATCGGTTAACGGCACCGGGGCTCCACCGCATGCTGGAATCGATGTTTCGGCTATTAAAGGTTTTTTTAAAGAGTTTTTGAAACAGATAAAGTTCTTCATTGGTAAGACGGGCCGAGGCAATACCGCCGGTTTGCAAAGGGGTCGTGCTCCGGAGGTGTTCTTCGATCACTAAAAGGGCGGCCTCCCATGTTACAGGTTCCAGTTGGCCGTTTTTCTTTAAAAGCGGGGTGGTCAATCTTTCCGGGTGGTTGATGAAATCATACCCGAACCTGCCGCGGGCGCAAAGGGTCTCGCTGTTTATCCCCACACCGAGCTGTGCCCTGGCACGAATCACCTCCCCATCTCTTTCCTCGATGACCATCCGGCAACCGGTCGCGCAGTAAGGGCAGACGGTATCAGCGGTTTTGAGGTCCCAGGGTCTCGTTTTGTATCTGAACGGAAGCCGCATAAAACATCCCACCGGGCAGACCTCTATGCAGTTCCCATCCTGGTCGCAGTCCAACAAGTCCTTGAAAAAGGTGGTTTCCTCCTGGCGTTCACCCCGGTTGATGCCGGAGAGCACATTTTGCCCCACAATTTCTCTGCAGACCCTGACACATTTCATGCATTGAACACACCGGTTTGAGTTTTTGATGATCACCGGACTGATGATGTAGTCTTTCTCGTGCCATCTGTATTTTTTTTCAGCATATCTTCCCTTACGCGGTCCATACTTGTAAACCATGTCCTGGAGCTCACACTCTCCGCCCTTTTCACAGACCGGACAGTCGAGCCCGTGATTTGCAAGCAGAAATTCCAGCATGTCCGCCCGCGCCTGGTTGACCGTCTCTGTCTCCGTCAAAATATTCATCCCGTCCATTACCGGTGTGATACATGAGGGCTGAAGTTTTTTTTGCCCTTCAATCTCAACAATACACATGCGACACGATCCGATGCCGATCAGATCCGCCTGGTAGCAAAATGTGGGGATATAAAAACCGGCTGCTTTTGCTGCTTCCAGGATGAGGGTCCCCTCTGGGACGGTTATTTTTTTATTATTGATGTTTACCGTAGGCATCGATCATTATATCCTTTTCCCGGAGATATTTTTTCAACAAACCCCGGGAAAAACCTTTTTTTAGATATTTTTTGAAACACTCAGACCCGGCAAACTTTGTGATCGATATGATGGAGAAATTCATCTTTAAAATTTTTTAAAATGCCGCGCAACGCCATGGCTGCTGCGTCACCGAGGGCACAGAAACACCTGCCAAAAATACCGCTGCAAAGGCTTTCCAGAAGCTGAACATCCCCCTCTCTTCCATCTCCGCTCTCAATTCGCTCCAAAATTTGCGTCATCCACGGTGTGCCTTCCCTGCATGGGGTGCATTTCCCGCAGGACTCGTGGCTGAAAAACCGGTTGATGACAAGGGCGGTTTTTACCATGCAGGTGGTTTCATCCATTACGATGACGCCCGCCGAACCGAGCATCGACCCGATGGCTGCCAACGATTCAAAATCCATCGGCGTATCGAGATGAGAAACGGTCAACACCGGCGCGCTGGCGCCGCCGGGGATGACCGCCTTAAACGCCTTGTCATCGCGCATCCCGCCGCAGTGATCGAAGATAAGATTCTGTAAGGTCAACCCCATCGGCAGTTCGTATACACCGGGCTTTCTAACATGACCGCTGACTGAAAACAGTTTGGGCCCGGGACTTTTCGATGGGCCGATAGAAGCGAACCATGGGGCGCCCCGCTCCAGAATTGACGGTACGCAGGCGAGCGTTTCCACGTTATTGATGACCGTGGGTAAATGATAGAGCCCGGCCAGTGCCGGAAAAGGTGGTTTGCTTCTGGGTTGGGCTCTGAATCCTTCGATCGATTCAAGGAGCGCCGTCTCCTCTCCGCATATGTAAGCACCGGCACCCCTGTGCAAATGCAGCTCCAGAGAGAAATCGGATCCGAATATATTTTGACCCAAATACCCTTTGGCGTAGGCTTCTTCAATTGCCTGTTCCAGCCGGTGTTCAGCGCGGGTATACTCCCCTCTGATATAGATGTAACCGCTATCCGCACCGATGGCATAGCTTCCGATCATCAACCCTTCGAGCAGCAGGTGGGGTTTTTTCTCCATAATCAGCCGGTCCTTGAATGTTCCAGGTTCACTTTCATCCGCATTACAGAGAAAATATTTGGGGAGCCTTGGATCCTTTGGAATAAAACTCCATTTCAGACCGGTTGAAAAGCCGGCCCCGCCTCTGCCCCTTAAACCCGATTCCTTTATCATTTCAATAATGTTGTCGGATTTGAGTTTCAAAGCGGTCTCTATTCCTCTGTACCCACCGCTTTGAATGTAATTTTCCATGCGGTGGGAATCCGGCTGATCGATATTTTTTAAAAGGACAGGTTCCATACCCCGGGGGCTATAAAAGATTCTTTAAAATTTGATCGACACTCTCAAACGTCAGGTTTTCGTAGTAATCATCATTGATCTGCATCATCGGTGCAGTGCCGCAGGAACCCAGACATTCTACGGTTTTCAACGAAAAACGTTTATCCGCCGTGGTTCCACCGATTTTTACATCCAGAACTTTTTCAATGTGTGCGATAATTTTTTCCGCCCCAAGGAGCCAGCAGGAAATGTTTCGGCAGACCTGAATGTGATATTTCCCCACCGGGTCGACAACATTGTACATGGTGTAAAATGTTGCTGCCGCCTGGACCTCGACAGGTGCTATCTTGAGGATTTTGGAAATTTCTTCCAGGTCACCCCGGGTTAAATATCCTTTGCCATCCTGCTGCACCGCCCAGAGAGCTCCCATTACAGCAGAGTGCCGGTCAGGTTGGACCTTCATCATGGCCCCTATCTTTTCAACTGTTTTATCCGCCAGCATAAATCGTTTACCCCGGGCGCCCGCTTACTTGTCGCACTCACCGAAAACCGGATCGAGGCTTGACAGCGCTGCAACAACATCCGCGAGATACCCCCCCTTTGCCATCTGGTTTATTGACTGGAGGTTCATAAATGTCGGTGTTCTCAGTTTAAGCCGGTACGGTTTTTCTGAACCGTCACTGACAATATATACGCCAAGCTCACCCTTTGGTGATTCAATAGAAACATAAACCTCACCCTTCGGGACCTGGAATCCGTGAGAAACGTACTTAAAATGGTGAATCAGATTTTCCATGTTGTCATAGGTGGAATCGTGAGGCGGTGGAACAAGCCTTGGGTCATCTACATTAAATGGCCCGGCCGGCATTTGACTGACCGCCTGCTCGATGATGCGAAGCGATTGTCTCATCTCTTCAATTCTAACACTGTATCGGTCAAAACAGTCGCCATTGGCGCCAACCGGTATTTTGAAATCGAACCGGTCATAAACCAGATATGGTTCGTTTTTTCTGATATCCCATTTGATACCACTTGCCCTCAGGGCGGGTCCGCTCAATCCTAAATCGATGGCCTGATCCGGTGTTATGACCCCAACCCCCTTGTTTCTTTTGAGCCAGATCCGGTTACCGGTCAGTATCTTTTCATATTCGTCAAACCGCTTGGGCATGATCCTGACAAGCTCGAAGCATGCGACTTTGCACGCGTCGGTAAAGTCATACCGTACACCACCGACTCGCATGTAACTCAGAGTCATTCTCGCGCCACAGAGCATCTCAAAGATGTCGAGGACCATCTCCCTTTCACGCATGGCGTAAAGGAGAATGGTCATGGCACCGAGGTCCAGGCCCCACGCCCCCACACAGAGCAAGTGTCCCGCGATCCTTGACAATTCAGCCGCAACGACCCGGATGTATTGTGATCGGTCGGTCACCTCGATGTCGAGGAGCTTTTCAACGGCCATCACATACGCCAGATTGTTGCTCATGGCGCAGAGATAATCGAGGCGGTCCGTATAGGGAACAAACTGGTGATAGAGCAGGTTTTCGGCGAGTTTTTCGGTACCCCGGTGTAGGTATCCGATATCCGGTTCGACCGATAATACTCTTTCACCCTGCAATTCGACGATGAGGTGCAGCAACCCGTGGGCAGAAGGGTGCTGGGGTCCCAAGTGCAGCGTAATTTTTTTTGTGGCGACAAGATCTTCAGGATCTGCCATTTTCAGCTACCCCTTATAAAACGTCTTCCTTTTCTTCCCCGAAGGGGTTGTATCGGTCTTTATAGCCTCTGAGCGGGTAGTCCTTCCTCAGTGGGAAGCCCTCCCAGTCTGGTGCCATGTAGATTCGTTTTAAATCCGGATGCCGGTCAAATGTGATACCGAACATGTCATAGGTTTCCCGCTCAGGCCAGTTTGCGCTTTGCCAGATTCCGGTAACCGACGGGACCGATTCGCCGTCATTTAATTTTACCTTTAGACGGATTCGGTGTCGTTTGGGTATGGAGTATAGGTGATAAACTACCTCAAATCTCGGCGAGGCCGGGACGTAATCGACGCCGAGCACATCGACCAGATAATTCATCTTAAATTCGGGATCGTTCTTTAAAAAACGACAGATCAATAACAAAGCGTTCTTTTTCACCAGATGGCTTACCTCATCTTTGTATACGACCGTGTCGAGCACCTCGCCGTCAAAGTGCTGCAAAAGTCTTTCGACCAAAACCGAGTTTTTAGGATTAATTCCCATTTAGATGGTCCTTATTTTTTCTGCTCCATCGAAGAGGGGCTTTCCCGTTTAATTTTCTCCATCAGTTGGAGGAATCCGAAAAGCAGCGCTTCCGGCCTCGGTGGGCATCCGGGGATATAAACATCAACCGGAATCACCAGGTGTGCACCCTGTACAACCGCATAGGTATTGTAAGGGCCACCGCATGAGGCACAACCGCCGTGGGCAATGACCCAGCGGGGTTCGGCCATCTGGTCGTAGAGCCTTTTTACAAGGGGAGCCATTTTTTTTGTCATCGTTCCTGAAACGACCATTACATCACACTGGCGGGGAGATGTCCGGAAAACGACCCCCAGGCGATCGCTGTCATACCGTGAGCAGGCGGTCGCTATCATCTCAAGGGCACAGCAGGCCAGCCCGAAAGTCATTGGCCACAGAGACGAGGAACGCCCCCAGTTAAACACTTGGTTAACCACAGGTATACCCTTGATTTTTTCCAGGACAGGGTGTTTACGTAACGCATCTGAAATACTTTCCAGTGTGGTAAAAAGGAATGCCTCTTGAAAAGTGTTTTCCCCGTTTGTCATTCGAGTGACTTCATCCTTTTAACTATCTGATTTTGTTGATAAATTTGTTTCCAATCACCCACAGAGGTCTCTGAAAAACCAGTTAAACCCAGTCGAGGGCGCCCTTCACCCATGCATAGATGAGACCGATGCCTAAAATGGCGATAAAAAGGATCATCTCAACAAATAGAAACAGTGACAGGCTTTTATCGTTCAGAATAACCGCCCACGGAAACAGAAACAGTGTTTCTACATCAAAGATAATGAAAAGAATCGCGATGATAAAAAAGTGTATTTTAAAATGGCCGGAATTCGCTTCACCGATCGGTTCAACCCCGCATTCCCACGGTTCGAGCTTTTCCCGGTAAGGGTTTTTCGGGCGAAGGAGTGAGCTGACGAAAAGAACGAGAAGTGCCACAGCAGTGACAAATCCCAGCATAACTAAAACCGGTAGAAAAGATTTGAGCATATGCTTTATCCAATCATTTATCATTCTGCTTGTAAAGTCAAAAACTCAAGTTTCACACTTCCGATCCATTGGATCGTCGCATTCGACGGCTCCCAAAATAACGGAAAAAAATCGCATCTGTGTGAAATTGCACTTTTGGTTGTTTAGTGATATACATTCGAGGTTTGTTGCTGCTTCGAAATATTTTGGTGTTCATGACTTTATGGAATCAATCTCAATAAATAAGGCTGAAAAAGATGACAACAGGCTGATCGGTCTGTGCATGTCTTGTGGCGACCGACTCCCCGGACGCAAAAAAAAGTATTGCTCGATTGAATGCCCTCAGGAGCTCAGACGGACCCTCAATGCCAGAACCGGTTTACTCAAAGCGTTAAATACCCGTTATGCAACCTTTTATTTTACAAACCTGATGGTCATTATGGATATACTCCCCTTTGATTTAAAAGAAATTTTCAGTTTTATTCTCCAGCGTGCAGATGGCACCAGCCCAGCTAAAGATTACCAACGGATGGCCAATCTCTTGGGAAATGTGTGGTGGGCTGAAAGAAAACGAACCAATAAAAAATATCTCGCTTCACAGCTTGTTCTGGGACAGGCCAGTCGAAATGGAGTATCGGTCGATTCAATCAAGCCGCTTCAGACAAAAACACCAGCGGGTAAGGGCACCTTTTTACTCCAATTGAAACTCGGCAAATCGGATATGGAAACATCCAATTTACAAAAGGTGATTAAGCAAGCGTATCGCCAGCAGGCAAAAAAACACCATCCGGACCTGGGGGGTGAAGCAAAGGCCTTTAGAAAAATCTATAATGCCTATCAGGAACTCATCGACTGGGCCGATAGCCCGACTTTCGTCAATCGTCGCGGATTTCCGGACAAATGGTTCTACGATGGAAACCGCAACAGGTGGGTTCAACCGATTTCCATGAGGTAAAGGACTCAATTTTCAATTCGCCCCGATGAAATGGGAATCTGCATAAAATCGAAGGAGCGAAACTTGAGTAAAAATGGCTTGATGGAGAAGAATCTGTTAGAATTACCAGGCACTCAATTCAGAATCCGGTATGATTTTCTTTTTTCGTTTATCGATATAGGATGAGAGATCTTTTTCAAGCTGTGGATCGATATCGGGTTTGACATAACTTGATAGACGGTTTTTCAGAGCCATTGTTGCTTTTTCGTCGATCCGTTTTCCACCGGTCTCTTGCCATCCGGCATAATCTCTGCGGTTGACCAATTTGGGGAGATAAAACCCGGTTTTGCACTGTTCAAAAGTTTTGGAATGTGTCAGGTATTCTCCACCAATGCCGACCGCTTTAATCGTATCAAGATCGATGGTATCGTCGGACACCTTCAATGGGTTTAAAAATTCCAGTACCAAACCACAAACCGCTTCGTCTATGATGAATTTCTCAAAACTCATGGCAATGTATGCCCCGAGGATCCCGGCCGCATGGAGGACAAAATTGCTTCCGCTGCATATCCCGCTATAGATTCCCATAGCAGATTCAAAACCAGCCTGGGCATCATGAACATGGGCATCGGTCAGCGCACCCCCGCCGCGGGCGGGTAGATTGTAGAACTTGGCCATCTGAATGGTGGCCAAGGTAATCTTGGTAAGTTCGGGGGCCCCTATGGAAAGAGATCCCGTTCGCATATCCATAACAGAAGATGTACCGCCGACGACAACGGGGGCTCCGGGACAAACAAGCTGGGCTAATGTCAGGCCGGCCAATATTTCAGCATTCTGTTGGACAAGCAGACCGGCCAAACTCACCGGTCCGGAGAAACCCGACATGAGCAATGCCCCGATGATAATCGCCTGGCCGTGCCGCACCATTTCAATGAGGGCTCCGGTCATCTCTTGTGTGTACCGGAGCGGCGAATGGGGGGTAATCAGAGAAAGTGTGACTGGCGTTTCTCTGAGTTTCTGTTTGCCGCCGCATACAAGACCCGCCATATTGATGCAGTCTTGGGCACCGGTTCTAGAGATCGGGCTTCCTAAAAAAGGCTTATCGCAAAGGACGATGTTGGAGTAGAGCATATCCAAATGAGCGGTTTCAACCGCTAAATCAGAGGGTTCGACCATCATGAATCCGTTCACGTTGAGTATTGTTGAAGTCTGAATCAGCTTGCAAAAATTGTCGTAGTCAGCCTTTGTGGCTTCACGCTGAATCCCCTCGGGAGTGACAAGAAACGGTGCGCCGTACCCGGGTGCAAGCGCGAAATTTTCTCCGCCGATGGAGACGGTTTTCTCCGGATTTCTCGCATAGACGCTAAAGTGTGAAGGAGCCGATTCAATGGCTTTGCGAACATCTTTTTCCGAAAGAAAAGCCGTCTTTTCATCCACTCTAACCCCATTTTTTTTGAAAAGAGTCAGCGCCTCGAGGTCACCGAATGCAACCCCGGTATTTTTGAGCAGATCTATGGTTGCGTCATGGATTTTCGTTAACTCTTCGGTGGTTAAAGCCTGTATGCGGTCGTACATTTTTAAAGCTCCCTCTCGCGTTTAATTTTTCTCTGGTAAGTTCATCTCCTGCCTGTTATAAATACTCAAGTTTCGCACCCCCAATGGGGCACGGTTCCGCATCTGGTGCGGGGTAAATAAAGTTTTTTGGAAAAACAATGAGGCAATCAGTTTGAACCGGTATCCATAAAGTAATCACCGTAATAAATATATTTTTTCCGGTTTTTGTCAATTACTAAAACGCGCAATGGGAATTGCAGAAAAGAATTTCTTTATCAAACAAATTAAAAAAAGAAAATTAGTCTTCATAGGAAAAGGTATCTTTTTTGTAAATAGGCAAAATAGGAGTCGGAAATGAAAATTATGGTATGTTACAATGGATCCAAAGCGGCCCAAGCCGCTTTGAAGCTGGCTCACACGCACGCAAAAGTTTGGAATTCAACATTGGCGGTGATTAAGGCAATATCCCGGGAGCTTCCGTTAAAGCATTCATATGTTCGGGAAGCTGAACAAAACCTGGACGATGAGACAAAAGATCTTCTAGATGGCGATGATGCTTCCTATGAAACGCTGCTGTTGATAAGTTCACCAACACCCGGAGAACAGCTGGTGCAATTCGCGGAAAAGAGAAGGTTCGATCAAATTTTTATCGGGATAGAGAGAAAATCAAAAGTTGGAAAATTGTTGTTTGGCTCCACCGCTCAGTATGTTATCTTGAAAGCACCATGCTCGGTGGTTACCGTTCAGGAAAAAGATGCTGAGTGAGTTAAAAAATGGGTGTTGTGCGGTAGGAATTTCAAACCGAAGTGCTAATGGCTTCCGTCGAACCGATGAGTTTATTCCTCAATAAAGGTCGTCTTTACCTTTATTCCTTGCGCAACTTTGCGTGCCCGTTCCGCCAAAAGCCGATCCAGCCAATCCGGATCCATCTCCGGTACCGAATCCAGGAGCAATTCAGTGTATTCATGATGTGGCGGGGTTAGAATGTCCGTCTTCAGGCCCTGCTCCACAATTCGACCCCGGAGCATCACGACAATTTCGTCGGATATCGCCTTTACCGTTGCCAGGTCATGGGTGATAAAAAGATAGGAAACCTTCAGTTCCCTCTGCAGATTATGGAGGAGTTTCAGAATTTCTTCTGCAACCAGCTGATCGAGCGCGGAAGTGACTTCGTCACAGATGATCAAATCGGGCTTGGCGGCCAGGGCCCGGGCGATGCAGATTCGTTGTTTTTCTCCGCCGGACAGCTCCCCGGGATACCGGTCCTTGTACTTTTCGCTCAGTTCGATCATATCCAGGAGTTCCAGAACCCTGTCTTCCGCCTCTTTCCCCTTCATCCCATAATAAAATTGAAGGGGACGTCCGATGGTTTTGCTAACCCGCTGTCGAGGATTGAGGGCCGTGTCCGGCATTTGGTAGATCATTTGCATTACCCGGAGACTATTGCGCTTGCGATTCTTTAACGCCGGTGGCAGCACTTCTCCGTCGTAAATAGTTTTCCCCTTAAGGGGGGGAAGCAAACCGGTAATTACACGGGCCAACGTGCTTTTGCCGCTGCCGGATTCACCGACCAGCGCCACGGTCCGACCGCGTCGAATCTTAAGATCAATGTCTTCCAGTACTAATTCCTTACCGGTGTAACTGGCTGTTACACCCTCAACTTCCAAAACCACATCCCTTTCGCTAACCGAAAGATCTTTATCTTCCCTGAGGGTGCGGACAGAGAGAAGTTGCCGGGTATATTCCTCTTTTGGACTGGCCAGCATTTCTCGGCCGTTATTTTCCTCAACCAGATCACCATAACGAAGCACCATGATGCGGTCGGCCAGTTGCGCCACCACCGCGAGATCGTGGGTGATATAGATGGCGGCGGTATTGAATTCCCGGGTGATTTTTTTTATTGCAGCCAGAACTTCAATCTGAGTTGTCACGTCGAGGGCTGTTGTCGGCTCATCAAACACAATGAGATCAGGTTGGCAGGCCATGGCCATAGCCACCATGGCACGTTGCAATTGACCGCCCGAAACCTGATGGGGATACCGGTAACCGATATGTTCCGGGT
>DRHF01000261.1 GCA_011049715.1 Desulfobacterales bacterium | reverse complement strand
TCCTTTTCAGCCTGCTTGCGCTCGGTGATATCTCTTATCATCCCACAAAGAACTGTCTCTTCTCCCAGCTTCATGGTTGAACTCGATATCTCCACGGGGAATATTGTTCCGTCCTTTTTTCTATGATAGCGAAGCGGAATTCTATTGATTTCCCCGGCAACAGTTTGTTTGATTGTTTTATCGGATTCATTTGGCTCTGCCGTGATATCAGTATGAGTCAATTTTAAGAATTCCTCTCTCCTGTATCCATAAAGATGTATGGCAGCATCATTGACATCCAATATTTTTCGGGTATCTGGGTTGAAAAGCATAATTATAAAGGGCGGTTAAAAAGTGTGACGGCAAAGCGGCGGTTGAAACATGTGACACCCTAAATTAACCTTCTCCATAAAACGGTAATAGCGGTCAAATAAGATTACCGTTTAAAGAGGAGGGGAAAGGGTGTTTACAGACATGAAAAAATGGACGCAAATCCGATTAGATGTATTAAGAGACGAAGTCAGCAAACGTGAGATAATACGGCGCGAAGGTCTCCACTGGGAGACCTTAAAGAAGGTATTGACCCATCCGCAGCCACCCGGCTACCGGATGCAAGAGGCACGTTCTAAGCCAAAGATTGGCCCCTATCAAGAGCGGATCGCTCAGATCATCAAAGAAGACAAAGTTTACCCGAAAAAGCAGCGTCACACGGCCAAGCGCATCTATGATCGGATCAAAGAGATGGGTTATCAGGGTGGATACACCCAGGTGAAGGTGGCGGTGCGCGAGATAAAGCGTATAAGTCGGGAAGTGTTCATGCCGTTGATTCACCGACCGGGCGAGGCACAGGTTGATTTTGGATACGCATTGGTGAATATGTCCGGGCAATTAAAGAGGGTTGCTCTTTTCGTTATGTCGCTGCCCTGCTCGGATGCCTTTTTTCTGATGGCGTTTGAGCGTGAATGTACAGAGAGTTACTGGGAGGGTCATAATAGGGCATTTCAGTTTTTTGGGGGTGTTCCCAACCGGATCAGCTACGACAACAGCAAGGTAATGGTGACAAAGATCATCGGTCCCCATGAACGTAAGCTTACCGATGGGTTTTTAAAGTTGCAAAGCCACTATCTTTTCAGAGAGCATTTTTGCCGGGTGGCCCGTCCCAACGAAAAGGGTGTTGTCGAGGGAGTGATCAAGTTTGTCCGAAGCAACTTTTTGGTTCCAGTTCCCCAGGTAAAAGATTTCGACGAACTCAACGCCATGCTGTTTGATAAATGTCTGCAGGATCTCAACCGGCGCCTGAGGGGAAAGAGCGGTACCAAAAAAGAATTATTACCCGAGGACCAAGCCGCTTTCCTACCGTTGCCTGTCTCTGTTTTTGATGCCTGCCTTAAGCAGCCAACCCAAGCCAATTCGCTGTCACTGGTTCGATTCGATGACAATGACTATTCGGTACCGGTTGTTTACGCCCATCATGAAATCCTGATCAAAGGCTACGTGGATCGGGTAGTTTTGTGCCATAGGGAAAAGGTGGTGGCTGAGCACCGACGGTCATGGGGAAAGGAAGGCGTTTTTTTCGATTACATCCACTATCTGCCACTTTTGGAGCGCAAGCCTGGTTCACTGGATTATGCGCGGCCCCTGGCCGATCTGAACCTGCCCGAGTGTTTTGACACCTTACGCCGTCGACTGACCGCAGAGCAAGAAAAAGAAGGCGATGGGGTCAGGGAGTTTATCAGGGTGCTTCGACTCCTGGAAGATTACCCCATGGCCAAACTCAGGAAAGCTGTGGAAAAAAGTCTCCACATAAGGGCACATAGCCGAGACGCGATCGCCCAATTTCTGGTTCCTCGATTTTCCTGGCAGCAGACGACTTTCATACTCGCTAACCGCCAACACCTCCGTCTGGTGGACGTGGCCGGGCCCGATATAACAGCTTACCGGGCATTGCTTTACGAGGGAGGTGCATCATGAGCGAGAAAGACAAACCCACCGTTTTGCTGGAATACTATCTTAAGAAATTAAGGCTTCCCACCATGCTCAGGGAATATGCCCCTATGGCGGCAGTTTGCCAAAAAGACCGGGCTGCCTTCCCGACCTATCTGCTTCGTCTGACCGAAAGAGAGTTGCTGGACCGGGAAAAACGCTCCGCCGAAAGACGGGTCAAGGATGCTAATTTCCCTGTGTTGAAGACCATCGATACATTCGATTTTAAGGCCCAACCTTCCATCAACGAACAACTGGTTCGAGAGTTGATGCGAGGCGAATACATCGATAAAAGGGAAAACATTTTGCTGATCGGAAATTCCGGAACCGGTAAAACCCATCTGGCTAGCGCTTTAGCCTTTTCGGCCTGTGCCCACGGCCGAAAAGTACGCTTTCATACCGTCACCGGACTGATTACCGCGTTAGTGGAATGTCGGGAAGAAAGACGGATGCAACAGCTGCAAAAACAGCTGCAGCGGCTTCATCTGCTCGTCCTGGATGAGCTGGGATATGTTCCCTTTTCCAAGGCAGGATCCGAACTGCTCTTCGAGGTGATCAGCCGAGCCTATGAACAGAACAGCCTCATGGTGACTTCAAACCTGCCTTTTGAGGAATGGACAGAAGTTTTTGGTTCAGAGCGCCTCACCGGCGCACTTCTGGATAGGATCACCCACAGGTGTCACATACTGGAAGCCAATGGCGAAAGCTACCGGTTACGCCAGGCTAAAAAACGATCCAAACACCGATCGCCACAAAAACAGGATCCAAAACAAAAATAACTTTAAAATTAAAGAAAGGAGGCTCTTGACAATTAATAGTCAGGTCGTTTATCCATGAACCAGGTGCCACACTATTCGACCGCCACCCGTCTCATTTTTCCTCCGCCCTTTACAGATGAGGTGAATCCAGATAAATGAATTTGCCCGTTTCATTTGTTAAAATCCCCATTTTTCGGTCCTCTAATTTGACACCAACCCTCAATATGAGATAGGTTGCGTGTATCCATTTGGTATATGCAATAAATTTATAAAGTTCGATAGCTTACATAT
>DRHF01000260.1 GCA_011049715.1 Desulfobacterales bacterium | reverse complement strand
ATATATTGTTGGTCGGGTTCGGATCGCTTTGTGTGCTCGCGGTTATACTGGTTATCGTTCTTTACGCTTTGACGAGGATCTGGAAATGAAAAGAATATTCCTTGACGTAGACGAACCACTTGCCGATTTTGTCGGTGCGGCCAATACGTTCTATGGGGTTGATATACCCAAAGAAGAAATCACCAAATGGGAATTGCCTTATGGGCGATATGGCAAGACCCACAATTCCTTTTGGAATGGCTTGACAGAAGATTTTTGGGCCAATATGCCAAAGCAGCCGTGGTGCGACGCACTGGTTGACTTTTTGGAATCGCAAGAGGGCTATTCGGTGTGTTTGCTGACTGCACCATATCACAACAACGCAACCGGAAAACAACGCTGGATCCGAAAGAACCTGCCTAAATTCTATGATGAAAAACGCTACCTGATCGGCCCGGCCAAGTCGTTTTGTGCCGGTCCGGATTCGATATTGATAGATGACCGGGGAAAGAATTGTGATGATTTTGTGGAGGCTGGGGGTCGGAGTATTGTGTTTCCGGCTCCTTGGAATTCGTGGGGTGATTGCAAGGATTTGCTTGAAGTGGTAAGGATGCGATTTAATGTAATAAAGAGGAAATTGCTAATGTCTGAAACTTGTATTTGCAAGATTGATCGTTATGTAGAATTTATGCCGCTTAAAATACATCAAGGGCGTG
The DNA here is from genome assembly GCA_011049715.1 of Desulfobacterales bacterium. Classification (GTDB taxonomy): domain Bacteria; phylum Desulfobacterota; class Desulfobacteria; order Desulfobacterales; family UBA2156; genus UBA2156. The sequence continues at coordinate 2,102 of DRHF01000260.1, read as the reverse complement.
TTGATAATCCTGATTGTCCGGTGCATGGGGTATGAGTAAAAAACCACCCGCGTTTCAAATGTACGCAGCAGATTTTTTTATGGATACTATCGGATGGACAAATGAAGAAGTCGGGGCATATGTTAGGTTGTTATTATATTCCTGGGTCAACGGTCCATTGCCAAACGATATGAAAGAATTGGCTAATATTGCACAAAGTGGGGCCAAAAAGTTCGCCAATAACTGGAAAAAACTCCAAACTAAATTCACCCCAATGAGTAAGGGTAAATATATAAATCTACGACTTGAAGAAACGAGAGATGAGCAAGTTGCATGGCGAGAAAAAAGCAAGGTTGGTGGAAAAAGAAGCGCGAGAATGAGGGAAGCAAGAAAAAAGGGAACGCATACAGATGCGGAATGGATCGCTCTTGTTGAAATGGCAAATTATAAGTGCCCAAGATGTAAGCGAAAAGTAGTCCACTTTGACAAAGATCATGTTATGCCTGTTTATCAAGGAGGCTCGGATTCTATTCAGAACATTCAACCCCTATGTGCGAAGTGTAACAGTCAAAAAGGCCCTAAAAATACAGATCACTTTAAAAAACAACGGGCTGTAGCACTAAGGGAGCTTCAACCACCCTTGGAACCACCCTTGCAACCAAAAGCCAACCCTTCATCTTCTTCTTCACCTTCACCTTCTAGTAAATTAGATACTAACGTATCTAATATGGGCGAAGTTTCAAAACCAAACCCACAATGTCCACATGAAAAAATCATCGAATTGTATCATAAAACATTGCCGATGTGTCCTCAGGTTCGAACATGGCCCGATCACCTAAAATCGATATTGAGATCGCGTTGGAAAACTAAAAATCAAGACTCAATAGAATTTTGGGAAAGGTTTTTCGTCTATGTATCCCACAGTAAATGGCTAACCGGCCAAGTAAGGGATTGGTGTGCTAACCTTGAGTGGCTAATAAGGCCAACCAACTTCACAAAAATTTCAAACGGTAGCTATCACCAAAATATGAATAAAACATACAAAAGCATGGAGGGATGGATTGATGCACAGCGATAATCAAAGGAGGGATAAATGATGAATGATGTTGAATGTCCGTATTGTGGGAAAGGTAGCGAAATAAACCATGATGACGGTTATGGGTACGAGGAAGACGAGATTTATGAACAAGAGTGCGGAAATTGCGAAAACATTTTTATTTTTACCACGTCGATAAGTTTTTATTATGAGGTGCAAAAAGCGGCGTGTAAAAATGGCGGGGAGCATGACTACCAAAAGACGCACACGTTTCCACCAGAAGCGGCAAGGATGCAGTGTACTGTTTGCCAGGAAAAGGAGGGGTATAGGAGATGAACGATGAATTAAAGCTTTTTATTAAGGACATTACGCTATTTTTGCAAAAACACAGCAATTATAACGCTGATAAAATAGAACCAATGTTTCAGCGGGCATATAAATTATACGCCAAGTATGATGTTGAGAAGAAAGGCTTAGACAGCGAAAAGTTATGTGGATGTCCAATAGCTAATCCGTTGGTATGTGACCATCACGACGGTCATGGCGGTTGTGGTTTTAAATTTGATTTCGATAATGCCAAGTCGGAATGGGAGATAAAGAATGCACAGCGATAACGACAAAAAGAAAATAGCAGAAGCGTTCACGGCCCTTTGCGAATTGCACGATAAGAAAATATCACCGGTTGCCCGTAAAATGTATGTCGAAGCATTAAAGGGGTTTAGCGCCGATCAAATCACTTTGGCAATCAGCCAATCAATCAGGGAAAACAAATGGTTTCCAAAACCGGCTGAACTTATCGAGCTTATCACCGGGCCGACCCCCCAAATCGAAGATATAGCAGAAACGCAGGCTAATTTCGTTATCAGTCAAGTCCGAAAACTCGGATCATGGAGAACACCTGTTTTTGTCGATCCGATCACGCGGGATTTGATGAATTCGCGCTTTAATTTCACATCATTATGTCAACAGACCGAAAGCGATATGCAGTGGTTCGCAAAACAATTCAAAATAGCTTATCGAACCTGTATAGCTATGGATGAAGGAAACAAACGGATCGAAATGACCGGAAAGCTGAAAAAGCTGGTTT
>DRHF01000259.1 GCA_011049715.1 Desulfobacterales bacterium | reverse complement strand
TAAAGATATAACTGGAGGGTTTTTGGACGGATTGATTATATTTGTAGCCAGTTTTCTTGTAGCTCTTTTTATTTGGGTCTACACAGATGCCTTTGCCCTGGATGCAATACAGGTATTCCTAAATGGTGAATCTAAGTGGTTACCTGTAACAACAACATATTATTACAAATAAGGAGGTGTGATATGAAATATTTTAAGTGTGATAACTGTGGAAAAACATTACAAGAGCTATCTGATTCCCTCACCAAAAGGATAAATGGGTTAATGCGAGAGGGCGTTAAATATCGCCATAAAATAGGGACACTTGAGGCGGAGATTGATGACCTTAAAACCCGCCTTAATAATGCGGAAACAGCCCCCGATAGATATTGTCATTGGCCTTCAGAAGATGATCCTTTGGCACACTATGACTGCCATCAGAAATATATCCGTTTATTAGATGAAAACCTGTCTCTCCGGGAATATAATTTAAAGTTGAGAGACATCCATAAGGTCCCCCTCACCTGGACCAAGGACAAGCCGACTGAGGCGGGGTTTTGGCTGTATAATCGGCCTCACATTCATCCTGTTCGGGTTTTTTTCTATCATGATGAGTTGTGCGTGCAAGGTTTTTACTTTGATTGTATCCTTAAATCCCTTTACGGCGAATGGGCAGGCCCGATACCGGAGCCAATTTAATTCATGGTGAACAATTTTTAAATCAATTTGAATAAACAGGAGGTTCCACGTGAAACTAATATGCAGGAAGTGCCAGGAGGAGATTGACTTACATAAAATTGAACACTTCAAGGATGGCGGTTTATGGCAATATAAAATTGAGGTTGAGTGTCATGGCGAAACTGATGCTGCAGGTCAATACTCCTCACCCTATGAAGAAACCCTCCACTTCTTTGAGAAGGATGGCTGTGGGCGATGTGATCACTGGCGTAACAAGGAAGGCATTGAGCCATACCCTTACTGCCTGGACTGTGGGAAGAGTTTCGAGAAGAAAGAGGCCAAGGAAAAGACCATTTGTTTCGGTAACCCGGAATTAGATTCTTGGTGGGAGAATATCGCGCAGGAGGCATGGAAAAGACTCGAAGAATGGCCCTTAGAAACCTATGTCAAGCTATCTGCTGAAAAGGTGGTCAATCAACTCCTTGAGGATTGGAAAGAGAATGCCAAGGAGGTGTTTGATGGTTATTTGAGGGATTTAAAGGAGAAGGATGAACCCTTAAAGGACTGTGTAAGGTTCTGTGGCTGGATACATGATCAAAGCAATGAGATAGGGGAATTAAAGAAAGAAATCACCTTATTACGTGATAAGTTGCGATGTCTTTGTCGTGATAATAGTACAATGGAGGATGAGATTGACGGCCTCAAAGAAAAGCTCTCCAGTGCCGTTAAAGGCTGTAAAGATTGTGAATTGTTGAAGAAGAAAGACGCACGAATCGAACAGGAAAAGTCGAAGGTGTTGAAACACTTAGAAAGTAGGCTTGGCTTACTCGACGAAATTACACAATGGGAAGAAAAGGCCATTGAGGATGGAAATACAATAGGCTGTCTTAATTTAGCCTTGAAAGGTGTCCCTGCCCCCCTCACCTGGAGCAAAGACAAGCCGACGGAGGCGGGGTTTTGGTTTTGGAGGCCTGAAGGTGAAGTAAGAACAATTATATGGCGTGTTTACAGGATTTTTCCCGTAAGCCAAATAAATCCTATCGTTGAAGGTGAAAAGACGGAATTTAGAGGATTTGTAGCAATAACGGGGAAAGATAAGTTTAAATATGTTGACGTGATGGACGGCGAATGGGCAGGCCCGATACCGGAGCCGGGGGAGAAGGTATCTATTGGAGAAATGGATGAAGACCCAGGGGAGACTTTTGACAAGGCCATGAAAGTGTATCGAGAATACCTTAGAGGGCAGAGGGTGTTAAAAGAAATCTGCGGGAACTGTGGGTATTGGAAGGGGGAGGTTTCTGACACAATACGCAATAAAAAAGCAAGGAAATGTGAACATTTTGATGCATTGGCCGGTTTTTTTACTTATGATTATTCGTGTTCAGGGTGGAAGCCAGACAATGGCTAAATTTTCCCCTTGACAATCCCGAATCGCCTGATATATCGTGTTAGGTCATAGTTGATGTAACAAATTGAGGCCCTTATCGGCCGTGAGACATAATGAAATACTCTGAATACCTCAAAAGTGATAAATGGAAAACGATAAGGGATAAAACCATTGTAATCTCAAATGGAAAATGTGTTTTGTGTGGGTCGAGGGCAAATATAACGGTTCACCATACAAAATACCCAAAGATATTAGGGGAAGAAACACAGGATATGCTCCAATGTCTTTGTGAAAATTGCCATAATGTTGAATGTCATAATGGCAGTAAATCAAATAGCAAGGTTAGGGTTTCAAGGGCCGAAAAAAGAAGAAAGAAAAAGAGTAGGAAAAGAGCTAAATATGCAGGGCCAGTAAAAATATTTACTGAAAAAGAGATCGCCGAACATTCACTTAGTTTAAACATTTAACCCAAAGGGGACCAGGAAGACATGAAAATATTTGGCACGTATAGGATTTAACGCACGTCAATATATTCCCGCAGAAGACAGAATCGTCTCATTTGGTACGGTTGATGAGGATATTAAATTTAGCCGTATCGCCGGGGGCCTTCAATGGCCTAACTCGCTCGAAAACCAACCTGGCTACGCCCTTATAATCACCGAAGACATCAAGGTCGATGAATCCATCCAGCTAAAACACCTTAGGGTCGTATCCGAACAGGAAGATCAGAGGATCGATCAGCTCCTTTTCTGGTGTCAATCTCAAGAAATCAATATCCCCATCCAATGCCTATTATCTTGGTATGCCGATAATACTAATCGGCCCTCTATGGAATTCGTGTGGGCTCTCCGGAAACAGGCGCAAGAGGGTGGCCGCACCGGTACGCTGAATATTTCACCCCCACCCTATATCGACTTCAAAAAAGATAAAAAACAACTCAGAAACGCTTTTTATCTACAGAACCTAAGGACTTATCTCGCAAAAGAAGCCCTTCACTATTCACCGGAAAGCAAGCTCAATGCGGACCTTCAGGACACGGACGAAAAGAAATTTCCGAATTCGGTATTTGCCCTGGCGTATGTCGTGAGTGCTATGGTGACGTGGCCGAATACGGGGAGGGTGATGGAATGACAAAACTAAGATGGACAGTAGATAAGCCCACGAAAGAGGGCTGGTATTGGTTTTCTGTTCACCCAGGGAATGTCGGCAAAATCATTGTTGAATTAAAGGATTATGGCTGTGGCGTTGTTGTTGATCTTCAGTATTGGAACGCTGAAAAGGGGAGGTCATACCCCATTAAATATGTCCCCTCTTGCCCGTTTTATTGGGCTGGACCGATAGAAGGACCTGGCAATAAGTTAGAGTTTAAGCACTCGTTAAAAGACTACCTTTGGGCCTGCAAGGAAGCGATCATTTTACTTTTTAAGTGCAGGTTCAATCTTAATCGCGCCCTTAGAACCTTAAACCGCAATTTGGATATGTTAAAAAGAGAGATAGCTCGAAAGATCTTAAAAAAGCAAAGTGAGGATTACCTGAAAGCCGTCGCAAATGGCCAAATCGTCACATCACTAAGAAACGGTATTTGGCCTGACCCTGACCAGGATCATCCTGAAAAGATAGAGCGGGATATGCACTTTAGGAATATTATTAGGGAAATGGAGTAAACCATGGATAAAACAATAGAAGAAAAAGTAAATGAGCTATCAAACGAAGTCCAAAGTATCAACGAAAAGCTGGCTAAGAAAAAATCCCGTGTTACATGGGCCTACAACGATCGAAAAGTGATCGTTCAGGACTGTGATCAAGTTTTTATAAGTAAAGACACTCTAACTATCCTCAATGAAGGCAAGGAACACATAAACGAGGATTTATCAGATGTTGAGGAAGTCACTTTCAGGCCCTGGAGGTAAATTCACCATGCCAAAAATGACAGAAGATGAGGTGAGGGCACTTGCTAAGACAATAGGGGACGTAAAAACTAAGGTCGTGGCCCAGTCTCTTTTGCTGATATTAGATGAAGTTCAGAGCATCAATCGTAAACTGGCCAAGGAAAAGGCCCGGAAGAAAGTCAAGAAGAAATAACCGAAAGGAGTTATTGAAATGACAGGAGAAGGAACCGCAGAAAGAGAACCTCATGTCCAAAGGGAATCATCTGGAATAGGCACAGCCCTAAGTGAACTTGCGGGTAATATTGATGAACTTGAAAATAGGCTCTGCCCCGTTCTCATTGACCCCGTACCTTCAACTGATGAGGCTAAAGAACAGGAGGCATTAGTTCCCTTGGCCGAAGATTTAAGGGCTCATAAAGATCGGATTTATCGACTCAATGACAAAATTAACGATATCCGAAACCGGATCGAACTTTAACACATCCCATGCGGTTGGGCGGAGAGATCATATTGCCAATTTCAACCGTGACATCAATCGGTTGCCATTTGGTCGGGCCAAGGTGCTTCGCCTGTGAAATGTTTTCCCTTTGTCTCGAAACCTCCGTGGGTAAATGTGGGCCGGGGGTCCCTACAGCCCTGAATTGATGTAAACCCCTTTGGCTTCCGCCGTTGGTTGGTCCCCTTCGGCGGGGGCTATTAAACTTATTATGGATGAATGCAAACATAGCCATTTATTAAATATTGACACTAAGACGGATATACGGGCCTATAAGTGTCTGGATTGCCATAGAGTTTCACTAGTTGTCGGGAAATCTACCAAGAAAGCTATTAAGTTTCACCCAATGCATATCATATTAACAGCCATTAAACACTTAGACATTGGGGTAGGCACTGTTCGTTAAAACATTTAAAAAGGAGAATCACCATGACACCATCAAAAGAGCGAACCTTAATGAAGAAAATCAATGGCATGATCAATGCCATAGCCCTTACCCAGGACAAGGTGGATAACCAACAGGATAGGCAGATTGCCAAGCTGCGGAAAGAGATGAAAAACCACCTGGAATCTCATAAGGTTGCCGTCGCGACTGAGCCAAAGAAGGACGTAAAGGAAGACAAAAATAAAGGTCCGGACCCGAAGAAAAAGAAGGGCGGGAAGTGAGATGCCTGGACTTTCTAAAAGTCAACAACAAGCTGCAGCCATCGCCTTGCACGCGCCTGGAAAGCTATTCAAGCGAAACCTTGGATTTTTGAAGATGGACCGGGGGGATCTTCGGGACTTTGCCGAAACGAAACACAAGGGATTGCCGAAGCACAAAAACAGTCCCGACCATCCCCCGAAGAAGTTCCGGGTGTTTTCGTGAATGAGTGTTGGCGGTTTATCGTCCCAGAAGAGTTTGAAGTGTTTACTCACAAGGATATGGAGGGGGTTAGAGTGCCTGAATGTTGTGAAACATGGAATAAAGCGACCAAAGAAGGAACTGATAACGAGGGGTTCCAAGCCTTGATATGGTTTGAGGATGGATACCCGAAAACTGGAAACATCGGAAGCGATACTGAATTGCCACCATTGAAGCTTTGCCCATGGTGCGGAGAGAAAAGAGATGGTTGAAATCATACCACGTACAGCGGATTATGCCACTAAAAGACTTTTAGAAAGGGCACGGTTTTCCCTGCTTGCAGAAAGATTTGGCCAACCGACACCCACTAAGGGTAATTGGCTAACAAGGTTCATCCTTTGTCGGGTTCGCAAAGATCATATATGGGTCAAGACAAGGACTAAGGTTACGGTTTTCTATGAAAAGTTCTGTGACAGGTGTGGGGATGTCATAACGAAAAAACCTTCAGGTAAAACAGCAAAATTCCGAAGGTACGAGGCCTTTAACAATGCCTAAAATCCTAAACAACCTCGCTAATTACCTCAAAGAAAACGATCAGCTTTGGATCGATAGGAGAAAAAAAGAGCAAGAACCAAAGTGGAATCGTAACCTGATGATGATTCGAGGTGATGATCCGTTCCCTGAGTTCAAAAAAGATGATAAGGGCGGTACTCAGGGAAAAACCTGGCGATGGGGCGGTGTAATAAACATTGTCCGCGTCAAGGTTTATGCTGTTTACGGGATGTTGTTGGATATCCTTCTCCCCAATGGGCAAATTCCCTTTACGCTCGAATTAAGCCCCGCCGATGTTGACGATCTTTCCGGAGAGGATAAGAAAATTGAAGAAAAGGCCATGGCCAAACAGAAAAGGGCTATTGCTCAACAATTTTCTGACCGGAAAGCTGACAGGCAACTCCACAAGTCGATCCTTTCCCTTCTCTATTATGGGCTAAGTTGGAAAAAATATAATATCAAGGAAGTAAAATCCAAATTCTTTAAGAGGGTTAATAACCTCCCTGATAACGTAATTTTATTTGACCCGAACCAAAGGCGTGAAACCGATAGGTTTAAGAAAGTTAAAGATTCGAAGGACGTTCCCGGCAATGGTTTTCGGTCTGTTTGGTCCATCTGGTATGATATGGAAGTTGATTTTGACAAGCTGGAAGAGGGGCAAGGTGTGTTTGAGAGGGACCTGATAAGCCTTTACGATCTTAGACAAAAAGCCAATAAGCCCGAAAAGGACGGGTATATCAAGGCGGTAATCGAAAGGGTTATTTTGGAACATGACAAAGAGGCCCTTATCGAAAGTCCTGATGGTTTCAAACCGGGCTTGCGAGAGGTTGCCCGTCGTAAATTAGTCATTGATAACAGGGAGCACTGGATCAGGGTCCCCCTTAATCTGATAGAGCAGTTTGAAAAGGATGAACTCGGCTCAATAAAGAAAGGTGAGGAAGCTTCTGTAGATTATTACCCTGATGAGGAAGAGACCGGTCACGAGGTACACATCCTGGTCGAAACCGCAGATGATGAAATAATCCGATATATGCGCCGAAAGGATAAGTCCCTGCCCTACAAATTGAATGTCTGGGAGGAAAACCTTGACCAGTCCAATGATCCCGGGTCATGCCCTCCAGACAACATGGTATGGGTCCAAAGGCTCTACACAGGCCTGATAAGGGGGTATCTCGACAATCTGAGGCTGGCCGGGGATGTGATATTGGCCCTAAAGAAAAAGTATTTCCAGGACCCTTCACAGGTCGATAATGGAATTAGTCCAGGCATGACAATAGATTTAACCGATGAGGCAATCAGGGCTGCCGATGCGATCGAGCAAATCGTTATCCAGAACGTAGGAGAGGCATATCTTGCCGGCATTGGCCTCGTGGAAAGGTTGACCGATATCGTCAGCATGTTACCCCAGCTCCTACATAGTGGTGTGACGTTGCCAAAAAACAAGCCTAACACGGCATTTGAGGCAAGCCAGCTCGAAAAGAACGCCGGGAAATACATAGGCCAGGGTGTCCGGAACATAGACGAATACGATATTGAACCATCGGTGTGGGACAATTACGAGTATAATATGATGGACCCCGACTTTGACCAGGAAGCAAAGGGGAATTTCCGGCCAGTGGCAGGCGGGTTCACGAACTTTAAAAATAAGGTCCTGACCACGCTTCAAATTAGAGAAATCTTAGGCCTTGTACTGTCTCATGAGCTTTTAATCGCCGATGCCAAGACAAGGCCACACCTTGAGATTTTGTATGAAAGCGTGGGATTTAATCCTGATAATTTCCTGAAATCCGAGGAAGAAAAACGTCAGGATTTTGAAGAAAGAACACAAATCCAAGAACAGGCGAGGGCTCAGGCAATTCAGGATCTTATGGCCCAGACACAGATTGAGGCCCAGGGTAAGATTGCCCTTGAGAACGCTAAGACAAAGGGTAAGGTTATCGTTGAGCGGGTGAAATCTCAAGGCGATATTGAGGAGGCGGAGGTTGAGGGTGATATTAAAAGTGACCTCCAGGAAGAGGCCCTGCAGGGTGATTTGATTAAGGATTTGGCGAGCGGGGATCAGGGGGGTGGGGCGTGAAATGCTTTTATCATAGTGCAGACTTAGATGGCCATTGCTCAGGGGCTCTCATAAAAATGGCTTATCCCGATTGTGAGATGATTGGGATAAACTATGGGGATGAATTTCCGTGGGACAGTGTGCCAATAGGTGGCGGAGAAAAAGTGTTCATAGTTGATTTCAGCCTTCAACCTTTCCCCGAAATGGTAAAATTAAGCCTCCATGCTGACCCGCTTATCTGGATAGATCATCATAAATCAGCCATTGAAGATCATGAGGAATGGAAGCATTCTGTAAATGGTGGGCTATTGGGAAATTACAAGCCAGGTGCAGGTGCCTGTCAACTTGTGTGGGAATACCTTAAGGGTGATGGACACTTTTACATTGAGGATTTCCAAGATTTGGATAGGGGCGTTATCCCAACATTTATAAAACTCCTTGCCGAATATGATGTATGGGATCATTCAGACCCACGGACGCTATGCTTCCAACATGGAATGAGGCAAATCAAAGACACAAATCCTGAAAAGGAAGGTTTTTGGAGATCCTTATTTGATGTAGAACTGGTCAATAGAATTACTGAGAATGGCGGGATTATCCTTCAATACCAGAACTCAGAGAACGAAAAATATTGCAAGGCGTGCGCTTTTGAGACTGAATTGGATGGATTGAAATGTATCGCAGTCAATAAAATGCTCACAAATTCACAGGTATTTGACTCTGTTTGGGATGAATCAAAATATGATGCCATGCTCACCTTTGGTTTTCGTAAAGGTCAATGGACCGTGAGCCTTTATTCCACGAAAGATAATGTGGATGTTTCTGGAATTGCCAAAAATAGAGGTGGTGGGGGCCATAAGGGTGCTGCAGGATTTCAATGTAAGGAATTACCGTTCCAAATGCAGGGGGGAACACAATGAAACTGAAACCACCGAAGCCGTATTGAGGGTATAAATGAAATTAAGGCGGTCTGACTTTTACATCGGTGATTATCCATCAAGACGAATGTGGCGCAGCTTTAAGTCCGCCATTTACAATCGTGAATTTCACCGTCTTGACTTGATTGATATAGCGGCTATGGCTATCCAAAGGGCAAATTCCAGGGGATTAAGGGCGATAACTCAAAGAATGGGGATGATGTGTTGGTTGCTGTCTGTGCTTACAGCCTTAGATCAAAAGGGATTTCATGGAAAAAGACGAAACTCTGTCCTTGTTAAAAGAATGAGATCCGTTTTCCCGCAGCAGGCTCAGGAATTATTATTCATTGCTGCGAAGACATTGTGTCCGGGTATGGATATTAAATGCCAAAAGTAAATCCCCGAAAGGTACGCCTGCGCAAGCAGGAATTTGACACAATCGCTGTCTTGCATGGCCGATACAAGGAGTACAGCATTGGGTAGCGATTAAGACGTGGCAATGAGGGATTATGATAGATAAAAGGACATGACCGTGTGGATGCAAGGGAATTAAACGAAAAGCCCAAGAAAGGAGGCTTATGATGAGAGAATGCTGTGAGAACTGGAGGGAACAAAAATTAAGGAAATATACTGTCGTTAAACCCGGCAGATTGACAAGCTTTGATGATATACCTCTAAAATTTTGCCCTGAATGCGGGGTTAAAATCGAGATGTCAACAAGGTGTAAATGCGGAGGAGATGTTTCCCTTATTGCCCCTCTTCTTTCATTTAAAAAAACGGCACAATTTCCACTGGGAACTACTCTCCATCTCCATGACCTTTATCAATGCGACCAATGCAAGACTGTCACAAGAAGGGATCTCCCATGAAAAAGAAACCACTGCCACATGAATGTTACAAGGGTGAGATCCTGCATTTTATCTTTCAATTAGGCCGGGAAGCCTATTTAGGAAAGTGGGTAGAACACCCCAATAATTTTGACGGCTACGAAGGGTGGGTACGGATTCAAGATCCTTGTGTTGTTGTACAAGAGCAGAAGCGGAATTCAAAGGGAATTCCAAGAAATAACAGAGACGGCAGCCCTATGACGGAGACTAAGGTAAAAAAGGTTGGTGAAGATCTGGAATTTTGTAGTTTGATTCACTATGAGGACCACATGGATTTTTATTGGCCGATGGATATACCTTTAAATCTTAGGATTCTTAAAAGGGATGGTGCGGGTAACACGTTTTACAAGTTGTACGTCGAAGAAATAAGCTGTCTTCATATCCCCACTGGCAAGGAAGTTAAAACCGTAACTGATATCAGCGTAGCGAAACATTGAACCTCTTAACCGTAGAAGACACGCCCATTCTCAAACAACTGGTTGATATCCGATACACTGAGGGGGCAAAGATATTGATGGATATAATAGAGCGAAATTTCAAATTGGTTGATCGGCAAATGAGAGATCATCCGGAAACGAACGATAAAGATTGGAGAAGGGATGTAAAGTACAAGCTCGGATACTCGGAAGCCCTTCACGATATATTAAATTTGCCAAAAGAGGCATTAAATTACAAATATTAGAGGGGAGGACATAAAAATGAGACGATTTAATAATTGGCTTTCGGGATTGATAATGGCTATCCTGGCGATTTTCATTCTTTCGCCTATCATGGCATTTGCCGATGAGGAGGTTCGCAGAAAAACGAACTTTCACCAACGGGTGAGGAGCAAGAAAAACCTGATAGTTGAAAAGGATATGACATATGCCGTCAATGCTAATGTTCTATCAACCAAACAGGTTAATCCGATTAATCGGATTGATAACTCTGAGTTCGCAATTTGGAGTGGCAACTCTACATTCCAAGCATCTTCCGGTAATACGCTCACGGCCATCCCTGATGGGTGGTATGTCTACAGCCAGAGTGACTTCACGACTTTTAAAAGGTTAGACTTAAAGGATGTCGGGCGTGGTTCCGGGAGTTCTGTATATCAGGGACATAATCATTCAGTGCAGGTCCGCGTTGGGGACTCTGACACCGGGTCGGGAGTAACGAAATATCTTGCATATCCAACGGGCGGTGTTAGCACATATGAGTCTTGGTATAAAAAATTCGCTGGGCAGTCGGTGACATTCGGTGTTCGAATGAAGAGGCCAGTTGACCAAGTAGCCGCTTCAGGGGTTACGACTAGGTTTATCCGGCCTTTTATAAATACGTTTTATCAATACGTTGCTGCTGAAACATATTTCACATTTGGTGATTACGCCGAAGAGAATGGTTGGAACATCTCGACCGTTACTTACGATGTCCCGAGCTCCATAACTGCCTTTGAGGTTGGCCTCGCAATGAACCCAACAATCCTTTCCGGGGCAGCTTCTTTAGGCTGGGACGGCACGTCAGGGGATAGCGTGTTTATCGTGGAACCATTTTTGATGATAAATCCGTTACATAAAAGCCATGTCCCAACTCGGAGCGAAGTTATATTTTTCACCAATCAACTTGATCCATTTGGATCAGGGGGAAGTACATTTGCCGGCACAGCCCTTTCAACTATAGATCTTAGCGCGGACAATGCATGGGGGGGGATAGTTCCCGATGATGTCAAGGCTATCTATGCCACAGTTATTGTGAGTGGCGCTTACCCTGCCGCCCTGCAGTTCTATGGCGATAATGCCCTGGGCGGTGTTTCCCTGTGGGGCATACTTTCGGGAACGTCCCCGCAGGCGACAACTTTATGGCTACCTGTATCAAGCACAGGAACTTTGAACGTGAACAATACTGCAAACGAAACTTTTTCAGGAACTTCATTATTTGTTCATGGCGTAAAAATGAGATGATAAATTTAAGTATTTAAGGAGACAGCAAATGCCAGAAGAAGAAATCAAAGAAAGCCCGGAGGAGAAGGGCACGGAAGAGACAGGGGACGAGTCTACCGAATCTCAGCAAGGGGAATTCAACAAATATTTCCTTGAAGCCAACACTGAGGGTAAGACTAAGGAAAAAGATGAGAAAAAACTCGATGAAAAAGAGGAAGCGGTAGACACGAAATCAGAGGAAAAGAAAGACGAAAAGAAGGATGAAAAGGCCGAAGAAAAGGAGCCTGAGGAAAAAGATGAATCCGTCAAGGTCAAAGATGAGAAAAAAGAGAAAGAGGCCAAGGCAGAGGGTGACAAGGAAGAAAAACCCGAGGATGAGGCCGCAAAACGGGGCCAGGAAATAATTGACGAGACTAAAGAGGCGGACCGGGCAACTAAGGAAAGTGAGGCTGTTGCCCGTGAAGAGGATCGTGTTAAACAGGAAGCAAGTGCCGCCAAAGAGGTAATTCCCCTGTCCGATACGGATGCTGAGTTTTTCAGAGGTCTCATTTCAAAAGGCCGATTGCCTGATAAAATCAAGGTCCAAACCGATGAAGGGGAAGTCGAGGTTGACATTAAGACAATCCTTAATGATAGCCCTGAAATTCAGATTATCAGCACCCTGCAGACCCAAGAGTTAATGATGAATTGGTTTAAGCAGGGACATATAATAAGCAAGGCCCAGGCCACAGCCGCAATAGAAAAAGAGATCGATTCGGTCTATGAGGAGTTCTACGGCCTTTCCGTTGTAGTCCATCTTCAGAACGCCGGCCACATGGGAGTTGACCTTGAGAACCTAATGAAAAGTGATGGTTTCAAGGAATGGGGAAACAAACAACCGGCCGAAGTCAAGGCGCTGTTTGATTCAAATGCGAAAGACTATGCCATGGGTGTAGGTCAATATCTATTGGATGCCGGAATGAAAAAGGGCAAGGAAACGGTAGCTAAGATCGATAAGAAGGCCAGGGAGGTCAAAGAAAAACACGTTGATCTTCATAAATCAACCATGGAATCATCGGGTGAGGCCTCTGGTGAGGCCATTATCAGTGATGAAAAGGCAGAGTACAAAAAGGATTTTAGAGAGGCCAATGAGAAGCTAGAGAAGGAAGGATAATGGAAAAACCCACTGACCCGATAAAGGAGGTGATTAAACAAGTCGTAATTACTGAGCCTAAATATTACGGCGCAGACAAGAAAGCGATATGGCTATATCAGGGCGTTAATATCGGAGACGATAATGCACTCCGATGCCCATTTTGTAATAAGTATTTTGGTTCCGGTAAATATCCAAAAGACAAACAAACATTCATATGCTCAGGATGCAAGGGAGAAGTAACCCTTGAAAGACTAACCTGATT
>DRHF01000258.1 GCA_011049715.1 Desulfobacterales bacterium | reverse complement strand
GTCCTGGACCCATAATAGAAACCCAGTTTTGACCTCGTCTATAATCTTTCGACGCCTCATCGAATGGTTCGCTTTCGCTCATCTCTCTCAGTCATACCTGCCACGATCCTCTGCCGTGACTTTTCCCAAACGCTCACTACCCCGGCTCTTTACCAACGCAGCTTTAGGTGGTTTGAAGCCTGCTCCTGCAAGTCGGCTCCGAGTCCGCCCCGGCGGATCATCTTTTGTGCAGTTACGCACACTTTATGAAAAAGCGCGCTCGTGGCGCACTACTATGAGAGTATCTCAGGTTTTAAGAAACCTGAGATATGTAAATGTTATCACAGTAGTGGTAAGACTTTTAATATAGTAAAAATAAGCCTTGAAATTTAGTCGTTGCTCGATTTGATTGTAAGTTAGGGTATCACGAACATTCGTACGTAAATGCACTCTTAGACGGTTTTGTCCAAACGGAAATTTTATAACATGTTGATTTGTTAATATATATTTGTTGTATTAGTTTTTGTAAAGTATATGGTATAGGAAATTGCAGAACATATTCCCTAAACTTTATTACCATTAATTTCAGATAGATAGATTTCTTAGCGTGCATTTTTTCATGAATCTTCGTGGTAGCCATTTTACGAGTTCATCAAGGTTGGTACCCCTAATTCACCGGCGCGACACATCCGGTTTTTAAAACGGCCAACTTAATCGGTCTGTTGTACCGTACCGATCTGAGTCGCTGGGGTATTTTTCGGCTCTTCGAGGCAACAACACGAGGATGAATCTCTGCCCAACGCATTGTTGATAATGGCAGCAGCACACCCCACGCCTGCCTGCACGGTGACTGCATTTGCAGCACAGTTTTGGGCACAGGCACCGCATTCCATACAGGCATCCCGGTTTTTAACCAATGCATGCCCATTATCAAGCCCGAAAACCGCATGAGGGCAAACGATGAGACACATGCCACAGCCGTTGCATTTTTCCTGATTGAGCTTTAACGAGACAACGTCTTTGAGATAAGCCAACTTTTTCATCTTTTTATCTCCTCATGTTATAAATCGCGAGCCGAGCCAGAGGAATAGGCCGATTCCTCCTGTACCGATTTGTATCGGGAGTGCCCATTTCATCTCTTTTTTAACCCCTGAAAGCGAAGTATAGGTGGAAGCGCCGGTAAAATTCATTGCTAAAAATGCGGAAAAAGCCGGGATTAGAAAAAACCAGGCCAGAATTTCCATACGATCCTGCAACAACCCTTCGGTTCCGGTTCTAAAAAAGGCCAAAAAGATCGCAGCGATGAGTCCCAAAGAGAATCCTTTTAGTGAGAAAGCACGTCCAGGCAGCCACGGCAGCAATAGGGGTGTCAGAACCGCACCGGTTGTAAGGGCGACCAGCAGAGACAACACGGCAAAAAGACCGTCATTTAATGCATTGGACCAGAATCCACCGGTTCCACCCAAACCCCCGAGGAAAAAAAACACCGGAAGGATCAACAGAGTCCATTTGAAAGCGCTGACCAGTTCGACCGGGATTAGGGCCACCCTTTCCCGGATAGGGAAGGTTTTTAGTCTCATCTTTGGTGTTGCTTTTAGTCTCGCATCCATAAAGTTCGGCAAATCGACAGCCTTTATCGGTCCGTAGATCACCCTGAAGCCTGAAAGTTTTTTTACCTTATGTGACGCAACACCGGGACCCGCCAACTGCGGCAGAATCAGTTTGCGGTGAGAAACGATGTTTGCCAATCCACTCGATTCGATGCGTTGGACCAGTTCCTCGGTTCCGAATGTTCCCTTACCCGCCGCACACCAGACATTGATTCCCTTGGTATCCAGAACCAGTATCCATACATGGCGATCACCCAGTGCTTCGCGCAACCGATCAAAACTCATTTTGTAATTGCCGGTCACCAATACAGAACTTTCGGATCCTGGATTTCCCAGCGCATAGAGTCCGGGGTCGAGCATATAGTTCATGCGGCCGATACTCCACCGGGCCTTAATAGCTCCCCAGTGATCCAGCCAGTGCAGCGAGGGTTTAACTTGCGGCAACCGTCCCATTGATGTTTGAACTGCACCCGTGACAAAGGATTGTTTAAGACCGGGCAGGCTCAACTGAGCCTTTTCGTCGGATGGTCAGCAGCGATTATCAGAAATGACTTTTTGATCTTCCGGGGACGGATCACCAATTTTCTCATCCATGAAAGTTATCCTTTTATTTGTTGCGAGTCTTCACAAATTTAAAATTTCTCCTGCTATTTTGCTTACAAATTATCTGCAATCGAAACGACTCTGTCTCCGAGCATGTGTACATAACTTCCCATTTCGTTATCATACCATCCATAGACCACAACCTGGGTTACCGGTATCCGGATTACATCATTTTTTAATGAAGAAATAATATCCTTATCAATTCCCGGCACATGTTCCAGATTAATGGTTACTTCTGCGGTCCGCGTGTGTGTTTCGTGACCCTCTATGATCGCAGCGGCTTTGGGCATGCCTATAATATCCCCGGACACGTTTTGCTTATCGGTGTAATGGAGGTAACCATTTGAATCGTCAGATGCAACCTGTCTATAAATTTGGTTTATCATTTTCTTTCTTATCGGTTTCCCGGAAATTTCCTCCTGAAGATTTATCACCAGAATGATCAAAGAGCCTGTGGACGTCGGAATTCTTACCGATTCCGCAATGATACCGATAGGTTCCATCTCGGGAATCACCAAACTGAGCGCCTTGGCCGCACCGGTGGTGGTCAGGATGATATTGTTCATGATGCTCCTGCTTTTCCGCAGGTCACTTTTGCCGGCTTTTGGCAAACGGTCCAAAACCATCTGTGAACCGGTGGCCGCATGGATTGTGGCCATGGAAGCGGACAACATTTTTTTTGCCCCGAAAAAATTGAGAATCGGCTTTATCATGTGTGCGAGGCAGGTTGTGGTACAGGATGCATTGGAAACAATTTTATGCCGTCTGGGATCATAGTCATGGGAATTGATCCCCATAACGGTGGTCACTGCATCATCCGGTATTTCTTCGCCCTTATCCCTGATCTTAAATGGAGCGGATACGATCACTTTTTCGGCGCCTGAATCCAGATGGCCTCTTAGAGCGCCTTTGGGGTGGGTCGAGGAGAGAGTTGGATCGAGAAACTGCCCCGTTGTATCGACCACGAGCCTGACATCGTTTTCCGCCCAGCCTATTTCAGCCGGATTCCGGAAAGACCTTAAAAATCTGACCCGTATGCCGTCAATGGTCATACACCCGTTTGTATGATCCAGGTCAGAGATAACCGGTTTTGCCTGGCGGCCATACAGAAATCCATGGAGCATACCGTAGGTTGAGTCCCTCTCCACATAGTGAGCCAGGTCTTCGATCGAGGTTCCGACCTCCCGGCCGATATTGACGATGAGTTCATCAAAATATTTTCGCTCTACGTGATCCCAAACCGTAAGTTTTCCAATCCGGCCGAATCCGTTTATGCCGAGTTTTCGTTTCTTTTGTTGAGGGCTATTATGCAAGGTATGTTCGATTTGTTAGCAAAGTTGACAGTCTCGTAAAAAGACCATATTGCTCTCTAAATGACCATTTTGGGGCGTTCAGATAGGTGATACTAAATTTCAAGAACTCGTCGTAACCTCCTCAAACAGCTTGAAATTCTTAACGTACCACCTATCAGAACACTTTATCCCAAAATACTCAAAGTCGTTCGCAAATGACTTTTTACGAGACTGTCAAAGTTCAGTCATTAAAATTCAACTTTCAGCAACTTCCAGAAGGCCGGCGTAAATAGAACCCTCCTGACCGTCAATGCTGATGTGATCTCCTGATTTTATGATCATATCATTGAAAAGACAATATTTTTCTCTTTCGTTGCAGAGCAGATCTCCACACCCGACAACACAGGTTCGTCCCAACTGGTGGGCGACCACAGCGGCGTGGGACGTCACACCCCCCCTTGCGGTCAAGAGGGCATCAGCCGCATAAATCTCTCGAATGTCATCGGGAACAGTGTCGGATCGGACGAGAATCAAGGACGTATCGGGTTCCTTGGTTCTCCATTCGTCGATTTCTTTCAGGCTGAAGACGGCCCGGCCGCTCATTGCGCCGCCACCGGCGCCGATTCCATGCCCCAACCGTTTATTGTCTGTTTTTTCCTTAGGATCAAATGTAAAAACCTTTTCCCGCTCCCTCATTACCATGTCTCTGGATTGCAGCAGGTACAGATCGTCTTTCGAAGGGCTTTCAAATGTGAATTCTATTTCCTGCGGGCTCCATCCCTTTTTATAAACCAGATCGTTTGACCAGGCTTCTAGCTCCGTATAGATCTCAGGGAAGGCGGTTTCGAGTGTCACATCTGTATCCCGCATTTCGATTTCTTGCTGGGTAATCGAAATTGGGAGGGTGGTGACCAGCCCTGAAGCCACATCTTCACCTTGATTCTGGAGGGTAAAATCACCCCATAACCTCAATGTATCCCCTGACCATCTTGGATTGTGAGTAAAAAAGACGCCTGTCCCGGATTGCTGGGAACTATTTCCATATACCATTGACTGCACCGTAACGGCTGTGCCCCAGTCGTCTGAAATACCCATAATCTTGCGGTATGTTTTTGCTTTGGATGAGTCCCAGGAATGGAAAACCCGTTTGATAATCACAATCAGCTGATCAAAGGGATTTTCAACGATATCGATCCCGGCATCTTTTATCATTTTTTTATAGCTGAGCGCTATTTTTTTCATCTGGTTACCGGTGAATCCCCTTTTGTATGAAATTCCGAGCCGTTGCTTGAAATCTCCCATGATGGCATCAAAATCATCCCTTTCAATTCCATAGGCCATACCATAGCTTTGGAGAAAACGACGGTAGTTGTCCCAGCCAAACCAGGCATTACCGGTGCGGGCTGCAATACCGGTTGCAATATCTTCGTCGATACCCACATTTAGAAACGTGTCCATCATCCCCGGTTGGGAAATGGAAGATCCGCTCCTCACGGAAAATAGGAGGGGATTTTTTGAATCGCCAAACATCTTTCCTGTCACCCTCTGCAAGGCGGAAATATAACTGCGGACCTGATCTTTAAAATTTGACTCAGCCGGTCCAAAGCTGTCGATGATCTCTCTGCACCTAAATGCCTCGGTTGTAATGATAAAACCTGGAGGGACCGGAAAGTCAAAACTTTTCAGTTTGACGATATTAAATCCTTTGTTCCCCAGATATATGATCCCTGAAATCCGGCCTTTAGGCTCGGAGATCGACATCATTGCCCGTTCAGGGTCATAGTTCAACAGTCTATGGAGTTTATCCTTGGCGAGTCGGTCTGACTGGTGAAAAAGCGTGTTGAGTATCCGGCTCAAGAACAGATCGAGCTGCTGCAGTCCCAGTGAAAGGGCGATTCTGTCACGGAAAAAAATCTCTGATATTCGATGTTTCAACCTTTCATGGTCAATAAAGTCCTCATGAGATAAATATTTCGGTACCAGATGGTCAACCGACACTTGAGATAGAATTTTTGTGAGATTTTGTTCGTGGATGTTATTGAAATAATCGGTGGTGATATTTGATACCGCCTTGGCAAGTCCTTTGAAGATGTCTAGATACTGGGTAAATGTAAATCCTCTTGCTTCCAATGAATGGGATAGGAGGTCGAGTTGACGTTCGATTTCGAGCGATAAAATACCATCCAATTTTAAAGCCTTATCAAATAGAATGAGCAGATTGTAAACCTGAAAGAATGTTGCTTTTGTGATCAGGTTAAAATTGAAATTTTGGATAAGCTCTTCAAACAAGACATTGATCAACGTTTCGATCCGAAATGTGAGGCCCAAGGCATCAAATTTCAATTCGTGATAACTCCCATACATAGATGGAATATCTGTGGTGAAATGTCTTTTTTTATAAATGTCCTCATTGATTTCATACGACTGGGGGGATAAAATTAGAGATTTTAACGACTCAAGATAATTTAGCAACATCAAGAGTTTTTTCATCATATCAGATTCAGAGAGCGCCCTTTTGAGTTTGTTTAGATTCGGTAAGGCTTCGGTTTCAAGCTTGGCAATGTAATTGTCAATTTCAATAAAGTCGAGGCTGTATTTTTGTTTTAAAAGTTTGTAGAAATGTATGGCGAGTTCCACTTTTTCAATATCTGTTTCAGATGCATCTGATATTTCACCCAGATAATTTTTTAGCTTTTGTTCATGGATATTAACGAAATCTTCAAATGTAGTGAGCCCCATTTCCTGTAAATGTTGCATAACCTTGCGGACACCGTCGATATAGGGACCTTTTGAATCGATCTGACTGTAAATGCTCGGTGGAACAAAGGGTTCGACGAAATCAATCTTACCGGTTTTCCAGAAATTCAGCGTGGCTTCCATAAAATCAAGGATTTGATTACTGCTTTCAACGTGACTCTGTTTTCGTAGAAAATGAATAAGCACGTCTTTACGACGATTGATTTCATCAATCTTTGTTGAGGTGTCTCGCAATCTCCCTTCAGCGCCGATATCGTTGAAAAATACCGGAAATAGCCGGAAAAGCTGCTTGACAAGGTTATAAACCGGCTCAATCGGGCTGTTTAATAATCGGGTAATATCACGGGGGAACAGGTCGGTGTCCTTGATAAAAACACCGCATAAGGATAGATAGATGATCAGCGGGGAAAGAAGTCTGGTGGACCATTTGGGATTAAGTTCAATCAGCTCAAGCCAGGTCCGAATGTTCATCAGATGGGTCTTGTTCGCTTTGATCTGCCAATCATTCCCGACACCGGAGATCCTGGGGGTCTGGAAACCAAGATCAATCAAAGCGTCTGTAAAAAAATTGATGAGATCTCTCTCATCGGTTTTGTAAACGCCCCTCCCCACGTTTAGCATACAATTCAGGGCAGTGCTGGGAAATAATTCTGTCTGTTTTTTTAAAATAGAAAATGTTTTTTGGATTAATTCTTCTATATTTCGATGGTTTTCATTGGCGATCAGCCAGCTCAATGTTCGATTGATATCCCTTAAAGACTCCTCGTATATCATCGAAAGATCGGCGATATTCATGATATGAAAAAGGAATATCACTTTCCATTGGTTCCCCCTGCCACTTTTTATACCTGCGTCAAATAACCTTTTGGGGAGTTCTCTGTAAGTTTCAACGATCCTATTATAACCCGGAAGGGACATAAGGTCGTTTAAAATATCTCGTGATGCGATGTTTTTGCTTTGAGCGAGCTGTGTCAGTTGGACATCCCATTGTTTGATCCGTTTATGCGATATATCATTGAAGATTTCTTGTAATTTTTTTTTGTTCGGTATTTCACCGGCCTCTTCTTCGAACCAGAACTGTGGATCAATCTCTTTCAGCCAGTAGGCATAGGTGCATTTGAAGTATTTGATGAGAAGAATATTTATTGACTTAAAATTTGAACTGGCCTCAGAGGAATAATCTAAAAAGAATTCCGCAAGCCTTTTAATCTGATAATAGCCTTTAACAAAAAAGAAAAAATACCTGTCTTCGAAATTGCTTATTTCTTGAAAAGCACCGTTGATGAGCGGTTCAAACTTTTTAAAATCAGATCCAGCATCCTTTATAATTTTTTGAAGAAAAAGGAGATAGTTATCGACGGCATCGCTTTTAACGTCCAAATGGGTTGTCGATTGAATGGCATGGGAAAAAATGTCGAAAAACAATCTGGCGGCATTTTCACCGTTGGGGTGATTTTTGATGAGATCAAAATAATCGAGCGAATAGATTCTGGCTTCCTTAACGATGAATTGCCAGTTTTTATACGGATGGGAAAGCTCTTTTAAAAAGGTATTCAGCCCCTCCGTTAGGCCGTAATATTTGGACATCACCTCCTGCAGAACGGAATATTTGGGATCTATGGTGACATCCACCTGATAACTGGCCAAATTGATTTCAAGGGCTTTTGATTCTACCATAAGAATACCTAAAATATGAACGGGTTAACCTTAAAAACTGACATCCTTCAAAGCCGTCAATTTTAGTTGCACATAAAGAATTAAGATTGATGAACTCGTAAAAAGACCATATTGCTCTCTAAATGACCATTTTGGGGCGTTTAGATAGGTGATACTAAATTTCAAGAACTCGTCGTAACCTCCTCAAATCCGCCTGCGGCGGAACATTCTTAACGTACCACCTATCAAAACGCTTTATCCCAAAATGCTCAAAGTCGTTCGCAAATGACTTTTTACGAGTTCATCAAGATTAGCAAAGGATATATCTATTTTCAAGAGGATTTGAGGGCCGATTTAGGCATCATAATGAAAACCCGGCTTGACCGGGAGTGCGCAATATAAAAGCGGCGGGTTGATTATCTCTTTTGTCATATTTTGTGAAACGTTATTAGTGAAGTGGAACAAAAAAATGCCGCTTGGTAAAGTTTTCCCCCAATTGCTTTTTGAGAAAGTTGATGTTGCGATTCCAATGTGATATCATGACCGACATTTAATTGATTTAAACCCTTGGGCTGAAAAATATGGATACCCCCCCCCGTTTGATTTTGTATTCAGAAGAAGACAGACCTGCCTACAGCGAAGATGGAGTTGATTTGACCCTGATTCGCTGGATGCTCACATTCACACCAACAGAGCGGCTGAACATATTGCAACAGAATATGATATCGATTAACAGGCTGAAAAATGCAGGAATCCGTGCCGCAACTCATCGAAATTTTTCGCGTTCTTGACAATCACCAAGTGGAATTTATCGTCGTAGGCGGTGTATGCGCTGTTCTACACGGCGCACCGATCACCACATTCGATCTCGATTTGGTTCATTCCAGAACACCGGAAAATCTCAATTGTTTGCTGAATGCTTTGATAGATTTGAAGGCGTATTACCGGGGACATTCAAAACGGATTCAGCCGGACGTCAAATCACTTGCATCGCCGGGACACCATCTTTTGATAACAAGGTTCGGGCCGCTTGATTTTCT
>DRHF01000257.1 GCA_011049715.1 Desulfobacterales bacterium | reverse complement strand
CCGGGATGGTTTCGCCCATGTCGGCAAAAAAGTATTTTAGAAGCCCCGCATGGGTTGTACTCAAAGCCGAATCCGGGACCGTTGCGTTCGAACTATCCGCGACCCAAACCCATGTGACGACCGCCATCCGGCCGGTCCTGGATTCGCCCCACTGGATGGAGTAGCTGTTCGAGGATCCGGCGGCATGGGCTGTGGCAATTGGACTCACGCCAAGGCGCAAAGGCGCAAAAGTGAAAAGGAAAAGAAAAAGAAGTGCAAAAGCTATTTTTAAAATCGGTAATCGTTTCATTTTTTAAGTTCCTCCATTATTTCGTTCATATCCTCATAGTTATATTTTTCGTACAGGCACCCTTTGTTCTGGCAAAGCCATTGCGATTGATAACCGTGAACATTAGCCCTTCCTTTCGGTGTGCAGATGTGTTTCAGCATCAAGGGTTTTTGACAATCCGGGCAATCAGGAATGTCATATTCGATCACTTTGTTCTGCCTTATGATGATGCTTTCTTGTGCTTTTTCCAGGTTCAATTTCTCATACGCACAATCATCATTATCGCAAAACCACCTTGACTTGTATCCGTGAACATTCCCCCGGCCCTTTGGTTCCTTAATCGGAGCGATCTTCAAAGCCGCACCACAATCCGGGCAACGCTGGATGTTCGTTCTCAATGGTGCATCAACCGCCGCCTTTGTTCTGAAACTTATAAAATCAGCCAGGTCGTTGACGCTGTACCCGGCTTTTTCCATGCTCCGATACACGGCCAGCGCCCGGATCAAAAGGGTCAAAGAATGAAACCCGACCACAGCTGCTATTTCTGCGCCTTTTGCCTGGTCTGTCATACCGGATCAACCTCCCTGACCTCGACGTTAAAATCAGTTATTGTTTCATCATAAGGGAAACTGCCTACTAGATCGGCGTGAGTGAAACCACCTTGCGGCGCCGCTTCCCCGGCTTCGTCCATCATGGCTTCCAATTTCAATTCAAGTGCGGTAATCCGCTCTTGTGTCAAGGGGTTAATGCGGGTTGCCGAAACACCGTCAAAATCAACCGCGACCGCGACATCGGACTGTCTGGTCGGGTGGCCGGGGAAAATGTCCCAGTCTCCTACCTCACCCTGTCCAGGTGTGCTCACGCATACGGGCCTTTGAACTCTCGCATACCCTCGGTGCATGAAATGCAATTGAACCATGATGTTATCCGTATAAAAATTGAATTTACTGGGATCACGAAAATCAAGCGGATCGTCATCGTAATGCTCGGGGAAGTACCGGGCGATTTCTACATCCTCAAATTCGAACTTGACGCCCTCATCGCCTTCATGACACCATGTGTGATAAAGAACCACCGCCCACGGGACACAATGATTCCAAACCTGATTGTCGTGGCCCCGGTCGTGTATAATATCATCCATAATGCCGATCGGTGTATGCTTTCTATAAATTTTTGTGTAATAATGATGCAGGACAGATTGAGAATACGGAACGCCAAAAGTCTCAGGGCTTATATAGGGCGTTTGGTAGAAATACCATGTCGGCGAGCATTCCCGGTTCAGCCAAGGATATGCGCCCCCACAGTATTTCCGACCATCACAAAAATGCAAGACCTCCTCGTTAAAAAAGTCCCATATATACTCAGTCCGGTAACACGATGTAATTTCCTCGAGAACCGCCGGGCCGGTACCGGCAGCAACATAAAGCCCGGAAACCCTTATGTCCTCCGCTTCGAATTCAGGCACATGCTTTCTCAGCGATAGCGTTCCGGCAGCATCACCCTCGGCCCATGACCCGCTATTTACTGTCACATCCACGACCAGGCCGGAGGCAGCACTAATTGCGCCGGTAATTGTATCACCATTCAAAATAACCTTCGGGCCGCCCTCGATAAAAGCCAGGGTCCAGACTTGAAGCGGGGTCCGCAATTCCAGATCATACGACATACCGAAAAGGGTCTCAGCTGCAGGCAGTACGCATTCCTCATACCCCAAACCCCAACCAGTAACGGCAGGATATTCTTGATATGGAGGAGAACCGGGACAGTTGGAATGGCAACACTCATAAACCTGCTGGACACAGTACACTCCGGGCGCATGGACCTCTATATTCCCGACATATTCATTGATCAGTTCACCGCAACCGGTATTAACAGATATATCACCATCCATAGCCCATTCTTCCCCACACTTGCCGACCCCTTCTGCCTGCTCATCATAGTTATAAATAAACTTCACTTCATCAAATACAGTTTTAGCTGTTGTGGCAGCCAGCCACGCCGTAAGGTCTGCTTCCTCGCATGGGTAATCACCTACAACCGCCGGACCACCCCATGCGCTCAGATCAGCCAGCTCTTCCTTAACCGCATCCCAAACGACAAACCGGGAAGGATTTCTAAAACCATCGTCATAATACGCTTCAAACAGAACATATACAGACTCGCAGGGCTTCGGGTTCGACTTAAAACCGATCACCCTCGGTTGCTCAAAATCCTGGTTGGTGAATTTGACCAAAACCAGATCCCCTTCACTGAACACGGCCCCGTTGCATGACATATAATCAATCGGTACGTCCGTTAATTCCAGCGATTGATTGACATCAATACCCTGTTGGGAGCTTGTAGCTTCTTCTAGGGTCACGTTGCAGGTGTCTCCGTCAATCCAGGTGATTGCTCCATAACGATAGGTCGGCATCCATTTCTGCCAGCCGGGCATCATGGCTAAATTCCAAAAAACCGCGGCCGGTGTGCTGACGATCGCCGGCAGGATCTGACCGTCACGCTCCCCGGAATATACCGCATTGCTTTCATATCCAGGCTGAACGATTCGGGCGGTCTGCTCCCCCGGCACTTCGATGATCCCAACATTGCCGGATAGATCCAACGTATAATCAGCGCACCAAAGAGTAACCTCATGCCCGTATTCGGCCAGGTCTTTAATTTCGTCCACACGGTCCTGGAGCGACAGGGCTTCCATCTGCAAAATCGTTTTTTCCACGCTGACCTTTTTCAGCGTGTAATAGTCGAGGCTATTCTGTAACGATTCAGCCGCTTTCACCGGGTCGCCGTCGGCGGCGTCCAGGGCCACGTTCCAGGCCACGTTGCCCTTTGCAACGTGCTCATATTCCCCAGCATCCCCTAAACCGACCCCATCCTCAGTTTCCACCTCATAAGTGGTTTCGGAATCGGCTTCATCATCGATCCCGGTCTCTGAGGTTATGGTTTTTTCAAAATCCGCCATATGCCAACGCGTCCTCATACACCGTGATCTGCTCCTCGATGCTTGCAATTTTGGCGGTCAGCTGCTCGATCCGCCGGTCGAATGTTTCCCTGTTATATTTCAATTGCACCTCATATTCTCCGTCCGCAAT
>DRHF01000256.1 GCA_011049715.1 Desulfobacterales bacterium | reverse complement strand
GTTAATCGATATTCAAATACTCCGGATCAAATGGTTGCTTTGTCTTCATTAATGTCCAAGCAATTATCAGCATTTTC
The DNA here is from genome assembly GCA_011049715.1 of Desulfobacterales bacterium. Taxonomy (GTDB): domain Bacteria; phylum Desulfobacterota; class Desulfobacteria; order Desulfobacterales; family UBA2156; genus UBA2156. The sequence goes on along the minus strand of DRHF01000256.1, from coordinate 6,324 downwards.
GCTGCCAGCTTTACTCTCATTTTAGTTTTTATCCCACGCTCACGCTCTCTACCTCGAAGTATCTTTGTAAAGTAGGCCCTGAATAGATCCGTCCTTCCTGCAGCAACACTGGCTGCCTGATACAATGCATAGCGAAGCTCACCATTACCCTTTTTGGATATGACAGGAACAGCTTGATCGCTCGTTTTACCGCTTCGTTTAGCAGACAGATCATATCCGGACATCTTGATGACCTGTTTTCGGTTATCAAACCGAAAAGGATCGCCAATCGATGCCAACACCTTGGCCGATATGTAAGGCCCAAACCCAGGAATGGTGAAAAGATAGCTGTATTCGGGAAATTCAAAGCTGACTGCCGAGCTAGGGGCTGCCGAAAAACCTCAATCAACACTTATCTGCGGCATATACGAGGTTTTCTAAACAAGGCCCACGACTGGGGTTATATCAATGGAGCTCCTAAAATCGATTTATACCGTCTGGGAAAACGACATCCACGCGTATTAACCGAAAAAGAACGAAAGGCCATATTAAAAGCAGCCAAGAACTCTAATTATGAGCTCTATCGAATCATCCAGTTTGCGCTTTGGACCGGCGCAAGAAGAGCTGAAATAGCATCCCTCACTTGGCAAAATGTTCAAGGAAATAAAGCCGCCTTGACCGGAAAAGGGGGCAAAGAGCGGACGATCCCCCTGCTGCCGGCAGCCAAAAAGGCGATGGGCAAGAAAAAAGACATCGGCCATGTGTTCATCCACTATAATGATCTGAGTAAATACACCAAAGAATTTAAGGCAATTGCTCGGGAGGCCGGGATTGAAGACGTTCATTTTCACAATCTCCGGCACACAGCGGCCACGAAGATGATAGAATCTGGAATTGAGTTAGCCTTCGTGCAGGAGATGCTCGGGCACTCATCAGTCACAACAACTCAAATATACGCCATAGTGGTCCAAAAAACCTTGCAAGAAAAAATGAAAAAATTGAAATACTAAATTGTAAAGACTGAAACTCCCTCTTACATTTCAAAGTTTGAATAAAATCATATCCCACAATATTCATATGTCCACGACATATTCCAGGGTCAACATACTTTAGATGGTCTCAATTAAATCACAGCTTGGCATCAATCTTGGATACTGGCAAGATGATAACCCAAAGTTTAAATTCCCAAAATCTGGGACTGGTTCAGTGATATCTGCAATCGGTATAAAATATTTTTTTGTTCTGATGGATGTAAATTTCAGGCTATAAATAGATCAAATTTTGGTCTGAATTTAGAGGATATCTCAGGTTTCTTAAAAACTGAGATATTCTCATAGTATCTGCAATCGACTGATGCTTGGTTTTCAGTACAGAGACCCCCAAGACACCTCTGCATTTTCCCAAATTATCTAAAAATAAGATCTGTATTATACATTTAATTGACGCTTAACCATAATTAGATTTATATACCACAATGTAACACATTGAAAATAAAGACAATTAACTATTGACTTCACAAAAAAATAATTCTATCCATTTCAATAAAATAAATATTCCTCTTAATCTTATTTCATTCTCAATTGAAACTTGGATTCCTTTTTTAATCTACTAGCTGAGCGGTCCCTGTTTCTGCATTTTTGCTACAACGGAATATATAGTCGTTTCCCATAAACTTTAACCTAATTGATAATTAGGCAAAGATTTAATGGAGAACCCCCTCAAATTATGCCTACCACACTCCTGACAGGACGGTGTTTGTTATGTCTGGATCATTAATATTCTGCAAAGAAATTGTGGTTGCTTTTCCATACTTATTAAGTGTCGACGAATTTTATAGTTAAACACATTTAATAAAGGAGGTAACTCATGGTTAAAAGGATTCTGTGGTCACTATTCGTAATCGTCATCTTGATTATCCTTTACTTTGTGGCCTGGCCCGTGCCCATCGATCCGGTTGCCTGGGAGGCCCCACCAAACCCCGGGTATACAGGCTCATTTGCAGTGAACGAGCGTCTTAAAGGAGTTGAGACCCTTGGGATAGCAGGTAGTTATGGCCCGGAAGATATTGCCCTTGACTCTCAAGGGCGTATCTATGCAGCTACCCACGGGGGACGAATTGTACGATTAAATGCTGATGGCTCCGACCCAAAAAACTGGGTCGACACCAAAGGCCGGCCGCTCGGCATTGACTTTGACAGTAAAGGCAATTTGATTGTTGCCGATGCTTTTAGAGGCCTTTTATCCATCGCACCGGATGGCACAATTACTGAACTGGCGATAACGGCGGATGGAGTTCCGATCCGCTTTGCCGACGATGTGGACGTGGCAGCCGATGGCAAGATTTATTTCTCTGATGCCTCAACCAAATTTGGCGCCAAAGAATCGGGAGGCGGTTACGAAGCGAGCCTGCTTGACCTAATGGAACATGGGGGCCACGGGCGGTTGCTTGTATTTGATCCCGCCACCGGTGGGACAAAGACGCTGCTGGACGGCCTACATTTTGCCAATGGCGTGGCTGTCAGCCATGACCAAAACTCTGTTTTGGTGAATGAAACGGGGGGCTATCGGGTAGTCCGCTTCTGGATCGCAGGTCCGAAAAAGGGGAAGTTTGAAACACTTATTGACTCGTTACCATCTTTTCCTGATAACATATCAACCGGTTATGACGGTCGCTACTGGGTAGCATTGGTCTCGCCGCGCAACCCATTGCTCGACAAACTTGCAAGTAAGCCCTTCATGCGTAAAGTAATCCAGCGTATGCCAGCTTTCATGCGGCCCCAAGCGGTTGCTTATGGTCACATCATAGCAATTGACGACAAAGGCAAAGTATTGGTAGACCTTCAGGACCCCGATGGAAGCTACCCGATCAACACAAGTGTGACAGAAAGTAAAGATTACCTCTATATTGGTAGCCTTGTTGCTCCAGTTCTTGGCCGCATCAAGAAGGAAAAGATTGGCCTATGATAAAGTCGAGTCTTCCATACGACAAGGAAAAATGGTTAAATAGATAGTATGCAGATAACTCCATACAAAACTGTACATATCAGTTCTGAAAATTCCTTAGATACTTGATTTAAAGCTCATGTTTATAGGGTGAATCCAGTTGGTCGGACTCACCCTTTCTTTTTAGCCGTACAGGGTATCAATCCATTTCAGCGCTTCTATGTCACTAATATTTCCCAGATAAATCTGTGTGGTCGACAAATTTGAATGCCGGAGAATGATCTTGCTCACGATTTCAATTGGGACACCTGAACGGCTGGCGAAAGTTGCCGCATGCCGCCTGAGATCGTGCGGTCTCAAATAAATTCCGACCATATTACCTGCTTTTTCGATAACAGCTCTGGCCGCTTCATAGCAGATAGGGAAAATCCGATCATTTAAAGCGATCTTTTCTGCTCTGATATACTCTTTGAGTCGATCGGCCACTTTCTGAGGGATGAATATCATTTCAACCTCGCAGCCGCTTTTCGGCTCTCTTAACAACAGTTTCCGGTCGCCAATATCATTGGGTGTCAGTTTAAGCACCTCGCCGATGCGCATAGCGCCCCGAGCCATCAACTCCAGCAACAGCCGATTCCTGAGCTTTGTTGTCCTGAAAATGATTTCATCCACCGTGTCTTTTTCGATGATATCCCAATGGGTTTTCACCTTTACCCGGAACAGCTTGCTTAGCATCGGTGAATCACATGGGTTTGAGAAACCCGGATCAAGGTTGTTTTTAACAAAGTTGAAAAATGCGGAAAGGTGAGCATATCGGATGCGTTTAGTTTGTGGTTTGCATCCATCAGTTAGCTGATTTAGGAAATTCATAATGCCATCAACAGTTAGTTCACCAAGTTGATGATCTCCAAACACCTCACAGAATTTGCCCATTACCACCGAATAGCATCGATGTGGGCGAATGGGGGTCGGGCCACATCAACATGTTGAAATAATTTATAAAATGTTTGCATTTTTCGTTAAATTAGGGCTTAAATGGCAATTTTGGGGGCTCAAAACACACTTTTAAAAGAAAAGCACGGGGGGTGAGAGGTTCATATCATTTCTGTAAAAAGAGGGACGTTCCGTCCATAAAAATATGAGTTTATTATTAGGTTGATCTGTGTTCTTGAATTATTATGCCACGCAAATCTCGAATTGATGCCTGCCTGTGCGTGCCGCACGCAGACAGGCTCCGGGCGCCCTCAATCATATCATATGCAGGGGTATCGAGCGACGAAACATTTTTAAAGACAATACGGATCGAATCCGGTTTCTGGAAAGACTCGGTTCTGTTTTGCAAAAGACCTCCACACCCTGCTATGTTTACCCCGTTTAATGCGAAGCCTATTTAACTGGGGCATGGGCCCTGATCCCACAAAGGAGCAAAGGTTGTGCGAAAACACCTCATACATATCTTTGATATGGCCGTGCCTGTAATCATAGTCAGGAATCCCCCACAATGAAAATCTCTGAAAGTTTTCACAAAAATTCTTGACGGAGGCCTTTTCGGATAAGAATCGTTAAAATTGCCTTTTGGGTTCTTCTGTGTTATTCATTTTTGAAAGGAATTCCATAAGCAATGTGCACTGAAATCTGATCTGTAAAAACGAGCACTTGGGCAAGAGTATCAGGACAAATTCAAGGATTTTATTCATCTTTTTTAAGGAATGTCAGACTAATAATCCATCAAATTTTGGTCTGGATTTAGAGGATATCTCAGGTTTCTTAAAAACTGAGATACTCTCATAATACATGGGATTTTGCTGAAGATATGCTATGGCATGTTTTTCAGGTTTTTGGAAAAGTTAACTTATTGGGATTTCATCTACACATTTGTAATTTGGGACAATTTGTGATATTTTAAGATATCAAAGGTTTTAAAAAGCGTAATTTTTTGCAAGTACTCCCAATCAAAAGGTGGAAAATTTTCCATCTAATATAAATTTTAGAACCATAAAAGGGAAATATGACAGACGAAAAAAGTGAAAAATTGGCCGTATTAATAGATGCCGACAACGCCCAACCTTCTATTGTTGACGGATTACTATCGGAAATCGCAAAATATGGAACAGCTAATGTAAAAAGGATTTACGGTGACTGGACGCTGTCAGGCCTTAAAGGGTGGAAGGAAGTTCTTTTACAGTATTCAATACAGCCCATACAGCAATTTGGGTATACTTCAGGGAAAAATGCAACTGACAGTGCATTGATAATTGACGCAATGGATTTACTTTACACGGGCAAATTTGATGGTTTTTGTATCGTATCCAGCGATAGTGATTTCACTAAGTTAGCATCAAGGATAAGGGAAGCTGGTCTTTTTGTATATGGATTTGGGGAGCGAAAAACTCCTAAAGCATTTGTTTCTGCGTGTGATAAGTTTGTTTTCACTGAAGTGCTGCGTTCCAAAGATGATTATAGTGAGAAAATAAGGCGCAAGACAACCAGCGGACTTAAGAAAGACACAAAGCTCGTTAATTTATTAAGAAACGCTGTTGAGGCGTCTTCGGACGATTCTGGTTGGGCTCATCTTGCATCCGTGGGTAGCAACATTGCCAAGCAGGCACCAGAGTTTGATCCACGAAACTATGGTTACAAAAAGTTGGGAGAACTTGCATCAGTAACAAATCTATTCCAGATCGAAGAAAGAGCTATTGGCGTTGGACCCTCAAAGGCAATTTATTTAAAAGACAAAAGAAAGAAATAGGAAGCAAAACTTCCAACAATGCAGATGAAGCTGACGTGAAGAAACGGTGAGGTTTACCGTAAAAGCCGTGCAGGTTCGAAACTTATCAGGCACACAGCTTAGCCGTGGTCTTAGGCGATGTGCAAATTTATAATTTACTGCAAAAGGAGATCAGAATGAATATCTATGTAGGCAATTTATCGAATGAAGTAACCGAAGAAGATTTAAAACAGGCTTTCGAGACTTTCGGGGAGGTCGAATCCGTAAAGATCATAAAAGACAAATCCACTAACAGATCAAAAGGATTTGGATTCGTGGAGATGCCCTCTAAAGCTGAAGGGCAGTCTGCAATCGATGACCTAAATGACAAAGAGCTAAAAGGAAAAGCGCTTAACGTGAATGAGGCTCGTCCTCGCACCGAAAGTCGCGGTCGTGGAGGAGGATACGGCGGTGGCAGAAAAGGACAAGGTGGTAGCAGAGGAGGACAAGGTGGTGGTAGAGGAGGGTATGGCGGTGACAGAGGAGGACGAGGGCGTGGCAGATAAGGACCAAAGAGTGGCCGTAGCTTCTAATTATCGGTATTCAACATATATAACCAACTTATCGCAAATGAGCCTAAATTGCAGATATGCCTTATAGTATCTGTACAAAATTTTGCTGCTCAAAAGTACCGG
>DRHF01000255.1 GCA_011049715.1 Desulfobacterales bacterium | reverse complement strand
GCCATGGAACATAGTCACTGGGACCGATATGGATGTTTTCATCCTCCAACCGCCTGGCCGCCACAGCCTGAACAGCCTCGGTCTTGGATTTTTTCTTGGTGGCCAGACGCTTTAGCTCCAGCATGTTGAGAAAATCGGTATTGCCACCGGTATTCAGCTGGTACGTGCGCTCCAGCTTGACGCCGCGCTTCTTGAAAAGATCGGTCAGGATGCGGTGGATGATGGTAGCGCCCATCTGAGACTTGATATCGTCACCGATGAGGGGAAGGTTTTTATTCGCAAAGCGCTTGGCCCACACCACATCGCTGGCAATAAACACCGGAATGTTGTTGACAAAAGCAACTCCGGCTTCCAACGCGCAATTGGCGTAAAACCGGGTGGCGTCCTCTGAGCCGACCGGAAGATAGTTCGTGAGGATTTGGGCGCCGGACTCCTTGAGTACCCTAATTATTTCCGCTGCGGTCGGCTCTGGCTCATCGGACAGAACGAAAGCATGGTCGTCGGGATAATCCTTCATATGGCCCGCAACTCCGTCCAAAATTTTGCCCATGCGAACGGTTATGCCGGATTTGGGAAATTCAGGACAGAAAACCGTCGTGCAGTTGGGTTTGGCAAAAATAGCTTCATGCACATCACGGCCGACCTTGCGTTGGTCGACATCAAAAGCCACAACGACTTCAATGTCTCCGGGCCTATAACCATTGATCTCATAGTGCATCAGCCCAATGGCGTCTTCCGGGTTTCTGTCCCGGTAATAGTGGATTCCTTGAATCAGTGAGCTGACACAGTTGCCAACTCCGACAATTGCAATTTTGATTTTATCCATATTGGTTACCTCCTTTTGATGGTTGGTGTAAATGGATACAAAGAAAGAAACAGTCCGACGAAGCTTCTCCCCCAGACAGTTTTTCTGCTGCCGTGGTGAAGTTTACACCCGGAAACTCAGGTTTTTGCTCGGAACTCAGGTGGAATTGAAATATCAGCAGGTGGAGTTTTGAAGTCTCAGTCGGGAGTTAAGACTCAAATCGAGCCATGGGGAACCGATGCGACGGCTACATAAAAACTCTTTCCTTATGAGGGAAAGACGCTAATGATATGAAAAACTCTTGACGGTCTCTATCTTTATCATTTGCCTTCTTTATCCTGAGCGGGAAAATCCGCTTCCAACACAAAATTCCATGGTTGCTGAATTTTCCTGGCTTATGTATAAAATCCGCTAAGCCAATCCTTCACAATCAAAAGAATTTTATGCGGCGACTGATACCGATACACGTTTACACGAAGCAATGAAGAGGGGATAATGTGGCCTTATTAAAGGCGGTCAGAATAAGCAGAAACATTTTTCTTTCCTGCTTAAAGCCGCTAATTATAAAGTAAGAGCAAAACGGTTGCTGTCAAGCAGATTTTAGGTCAAGGAGTTGGAGCGATGAAAGATCTGATCAAATACATAGTGCGGGCACTGGTTGACCATCCGGAACAGATAGAGATATCAGAGACAACAGGTAAACAGGTTACGATATTAGAGCTTAAAGTGGCCAAAGCAGATATGGGGAAGATTATCGGGAAGCAGGGCCGCAATGCTCGTGCCTTGCAGGTCATAGTAGGCGCTGCCTCTGCCAAGGTGAAAAAACGCACGATCCTTGAAATTATAGAATAAGGGCGAAAAGACGGCTCGTAATTATAGCTGCTATTCAGATAATTCAAGGAGAGTTTGGAAAAAAAGAAGGTAAAGATGTCGAGGTTTATTTACTGATTGAATCTGCGCTTTTTTTCTTACGGTTTATCAGAATATCCTTTTAAATATTTCAGAAAATCCGAGTCTGTTGAAAGGACAAGGGAGCTGTTTTGGTCTAACGCCGTGCCGTAAATTTCAAGTGTCCGGGTAAATGAATAGAATTCGGGATCTTTTCCATATGCTTCCGCATATATTTTCGT
>DRHF01000254.1 GCA_011049715.1 Desulfobacterales bacterium | reverse complement strand
TTTTCTTGGCCAGAAATAAAAGAGGAAAAAGATTTACTTAAGGCCTGGGAAAAAGTATTTTTATTTAAAATAGAAGAAAAGGATGTCTCAGCGATAATTCTATGTTGCCAATTATGGCGATTGTTTGCAATAGCGTTAAATTTACGACCATTTTATTTTCAGGACTTTTTATTATTGCGTTATATAACACTCCATCCATTGTTTTTCATTCCTCTTTTCTTTTTATTTCGCTCAGTTTTCTGTGGCACTCCTTGCATAGTATTAACTGTTTTATGTTTCCCACATCTTCCGGTCCTTGGCATAGCTCGCAGGTCATGTAATGTTTGCTTGATTCCATTGGAGATTGATCACCCCCCCCCTCGTCATTAATGACTGTTTTATTTCTAAGGGTTTTTCTATGTTCCTGAACCCATTGACTAGCGACTAAAGTTGTTATTCCATGTTCAACTGCCAAATCAAGTAGGTACTCTCGGTGTGCATCATCTTCGCAACGCCAAAGAGCCTCCGCTGTTGTCGGGCTTATCATTTTCTTGTGAATTGCTTTTTGAAACGACACCGGCATCCTCATTATGTCTAACATTCTTTTGACTCTCCCGGGAGATCGCCCAACTCTTTTCGCTATTTTATCGACCGTCATTCCGAATTCGTCTTTTAGGGTTTTATAATTTGCACCCTCTTCGACCGGTGATAAATTTTCTCTTGATATGTTTTCCGTCGCTCTCCGGAGTAATATTTCTGCCTCTGATAACTCAATTACCCTCGCCCATATCTTCTGTTTTTTCAGGTGCTTATGGGCGAGCCATCTTCGATGTCCGAAAACTATCTCAAATTTCCCATTATTTTCAACTACTTCTATCGGCTGCAGGGATCCTGTCTCATTGATTGACCTTGCGAGCCCTTCTAGTTCTTCTGTATCTATCTCGAGCCTGGCCATATTTTTGGGCTCGATGCAGTCTTCAACTCTTATCTGCTGGAATCCCTTTTTTCCTGGCTTTTTCGAGTTCAATCTTTTTCACCTCCAATATTCCTTCTTCAATTATTTTTATTTCTACGAATTCGGCCATGTACAGGCCCGACTCAATCGCTATTTCTCTTGGTATAGTAAGCCGGAATTGATATCCGGAATTCGTTATTCTAACGATCTTGCTTATCATAATAGTCTTTTATCCTTACGTCTTGTTTTTATAGGATCTTGACCCGTTTTTTGTCAACAATTTTCTTTCCTGGCTACCACGTTGTGGTACAGCACCCGGCTGAGAGCCTAGAGCATAGCTCGTGTGTCACTATTGGCCTACTATATTCCCCCTTCGGGGGTTAGAATATATATATGGGCGTTCGGCGTCTTGAAACGTCCGGCCGAACGAGCCTCCCGTGTTATTTGAGCGGCCTCATTTGTCTTGAGGTGAACGGTCCATCGGAATGGCCCTTAAGACCATTTTAGTTCGGCGCCATGGTCCTGTTTTTATTCGTGCTGTAGGATGAAAACCTCGCCCTTTTTAAATACCTTTTTCCTTTTAGGGTGAGGTAAAATGATCATTTCGCCATGTCAAGGCTTCATGGGTTTGTAATTACTCAATAAATCCTGTTTTTATCAATATACATTGACATCTTTGGTATTAATGATTATTTAGATATATCGGAGATCCTTTAAATTATGTCTCATTTAATGAAATATTTTCTTAGCTTTTCTTGTCGTTGTGGAAAGCCTAAAAAAAGGGCCTTTGCTCTTTGTAGGCCCTGTTTTTTATTTCTTCCTCATAGTTTAAGACCTTATCTCTACCAGGCTTTTGGTTATGGTTTTGAACAGGCTTACGAGCATGCAGCTGAATATTTAAAGAAAAATGGAAAATGGTCTCATTTGGTTGAATAAAATGAAGGGAATGTTCATTATCAAGGATAAGGAAACCGGGGAGATCATCCAGGAGATCCACCCGTGGGCCTTGTTTGTTTTGTTGACATACCACGGAGAGTTTGAGCTTTCGTGTGATGAAATCGATATATTTATTGATGAAATATTGATCCCCATGCCGGAAGGAATGAATTTGAAATGGAAGGTATAATTAGGGTCGTTGACAAAGAAACCGGTGATGATGTTCTAAATCTTAATGTTTGGGTGATTTTTATGATGTTGAGCTTTCGTGGCCATATCGATCTTGATATAAAAAAATTCAAGCTCTTCATAGATCTCGAGGAAATCCCCTGTCCGGAAATACTTGATGATGAAAGTTAAAATACGGATTGATTACGGTTTTAAAGTTTGTTTTTTGTACCTTATTTTTATGCTTATTATGGGTTTTTCTCTCTATTATTTTGGTTATCATCTTTGGTTATTTTTCGCTTGAAATCGGCTTCCAATGCCGGAAGGAATGAAAAACCCATCATGAAAGAAACTCATAGTTACCCCTTGCGCGGTATTGATCCGGACCTCTGGCTTAAAATCTGTCATTTTTGCCTGGATGAAGGTATTACCAAAAAGGAGTTTATCCTTGAGGCAATGCGGTTTTTTATGGAAAATGTTGCTATTGGAAAAAAGGATGAATAAATGGATTTATTTGATTCTTTTAAATGGCCTATTTCTTTGAGAGGATTTTCTTATTTTAGATCTACAGAGGACGCACTTTCCTACGCTTCCATTATTTTCTATAACCATAAACAGTTCAAAGATCTTGAGAATAATTTAAAGAAAATCATGTCCGTTTTTAATGATATGAGGCCGGTTACCGAAGATAATATGGATGAGATTTTATCTATTTGCTGGCAGATTGGATTTTATAGAGAATGCCTTGCTGAGGCAAAACTTCTACAGAATAAAAACCGCCCGACAAATCGTTTTAGGGGTTATCCAATAAAATAAGGCAGTTATTTCCTTTTTGTTTTATTGTCCCTGTCTATTTCATCCCTCAAGTTTTTCTTTTTCCCTTCCCTGGGTTGAACCTCTGGAATGCTTGGATATTCACTCTCCCGGGTTCGCGAATTCTTCGAGATCCTCTCCCAGACCCTAATAAACTTGTACGGTAATATTTTTCTTGATACCAGGTACCGGACACCCTTCCATGTTAAGTGAGTTATTGACGAACTAAATTGACGACCTTTTCCTTTGCTGGTAGTGGTCCGCGCCCACTTCATGATAAAATTTTCATCTTTAAATAATCGAACTTCTCGATTAATTGTTGACAATGATCTTAATATCATGTATACCTTGCTTTTAACGTCAAGAGTCTGTTTGAGACTTCGGAAATGATAGTTTTTTCCGTAGTAATCGCACGCATTTGCCATAATCAAAAGTGTGTTTTCAGCAGACTTTGATAAATTCACAATACCTCCATTTATCCAAATCGTTGAAGGGCAGCTGCGGACAGGCAGCTGCCCTTTTTTTATTTCATATCATTGACATCTAAATGTCAACTGTGGTAAAAAAGACACAGTATGTAAAACTTTTCCTTTTTATCCCATATCTACTTAATATTATTAGAGGAGGTTTCAGCTATGGCAGAGATCAAATCACTAGCGTCTATTCGCGAGAAATGGACCCGGGTTACGCCAGGCCGCACCGAGGACTATAAACTTGGAATCCAAAATCCCAGGAGAGACTGGGAGACCGAAACAAAGGCTAGCGCCGCCAACTGGAAAGCCGGCATCGATGCCGCTGCACAAAAGGGACTTTTTGTGAAGGGAGTAACGCGAGCCGGTACCTCGAAATGGCGCGATCGTGCCCTAAAGAAGGGGCCCGGTCGCTTCGCCGAAGGTGTCTACATCGCGGGTCCGGACTATGAGAAGGGATTTGCTCCTTTTCATGCGGCCATTGAACGCGTGGATCTCGGACCAAGATTCCCTAAACGAGATCCTCGAAACTTGGAACGAGTCAAACGCATTGTTGATGCATTGATTGAGGAGAAGATCAGCGGTTAAACCCTTTTACCCGAGCCCTGCCCGGGCAGGCTTTTAAATCCATAAGGAGGTTCTTATGCCTAACGGAATTAATACTTTTTTAACCGGACTTCGCATTGTCGGGGAAGTTTCGAAATGGTCAGAAAAGGCCCTCGCCGATGGAAAAGTTACCCTAGCCGAGGCTGTAGACCTTGCCGAAAAAATAGGCTCTGCCCTGGGCGTGAGGTTAGAGCTAGATCTTCCCGGCGTTGCCGTTCTAGAGACTGAAACAGATCTTGAAAAGCCGGAAGAGGAGCCAGAAAAGGAAAAACGATCCTGGGAGTGACCGCCAGGTTTTTGATTTATTACTTCTTTTCTTTCACAATTCATTAGCTATTATGAGGTAATTTATTATGAAATACAGACATTTGGAACTTTTAGGAGTGAAAACAATTTCCGCAGATCAAACTGAGGTTATTGATATTGACTTGTCCGATCCGGTTACCCAAATTTTAATCGACATCAGGTGTAAACATGCCCAGGGTCAGGATGTCGGTGGACACCCTGCGGAGGCAGTCACGAATATTGAGTTGGTTGATGGGTCCGAAGTCCTTTTCGGTCTCACAGGGCTATGCGCCCACGCGCTTGATATTTACGACACCGGAATTCACCCGCGGGGAGGATGGCAGAATTACCTTGCGACCACATACACTGACATGATCCTCGCTCTTAATTTTGGTCGGTTTCTTTATGACCCTCTCCTCGCTCTCGATCCCTCTAAATTCAGAAATCTTCAACTGAAAATCACACACGATGTCAGTGCCGGCGGCATGGGTCCAACAGAAAATCAAATGTCAGTCTATGCCGAGGTTTTCGATGAGAAAACTATTTCCCCGATCGGTTTTCTCATGTCGAAAGAAATTAAATCCTGGTCCGGAACTGCCGGCGCCCATGAATATACCGATCTCCCGGTAGATTTTAAATATCGAAAACTGTTGATCCAGAGTTTAAAACGAGGTTCCCCCCCTCATTGGATTTTGGGGAACGCAAAGTTGTCCGAGGATCAGGATAAAAAGATCGTTTTCAATGATGGTTTTCGTGCACTTATTTTCAGTATTGCCAGAAAAAACGCCTTTATCCGTGAGACCTGGAACGCTGTCGGCCAAACATCCGGTACTAATTACCTCGTCGCGCCCACAATGGAGACCCACGGTGTCGCTACTGGCTGGAGTGCCACTCTTGCAACAAAACAGGCTGACACTTATGATGGTGATGGTGGACGTTTTGTTATTATATGTGAAGGTCTCGGAAATATCGTATTTGAGGTCTCAGGTTGGGCGCCTCATGGCGTTTTATGTATTCCTTTTGGCGATCAAAATGACATGGAAGATTGGTACGATGTTTCAGCGATCGGAAGCCTAAAGCTGGATGTAACAGACGGAGTGACCACCACAACTCAGAAAATATTCATTCAGCAGCTTCGACCTTATTAAAAAACCCGATTTTTCACGTTCCTTTATGAATGGGGGGTTGATAAATGAACGATTTTAAATTTAAGGAACAGTTTGAAGCCCAGGAAGAAGTGATAACTTTGACCTGGGCTTCTTTTACCCCTGCCACAAATGTCGCTCCGGACACAGATATTAAAATTAATATCGACCTCGCAACATCGATTTCAATTCAAATCGATACTATGGCTTCTGGCAATGCGAGCGACGACATTGACATTAATGTTCATTCAACCCTTCTCGGTGGACCTTGGGACTCCGTACCTTTTGCAGAACGCAATATAGGCGACGCCGAGGTCAAAACTTTTCTTATCGAACCCGGTCCGAAGATGATCAGGCTTCGCGCGGATAATAATCACGGCTCCGCTGCTGCTGTAATTAAAGTCCTGATCTTGGTCAGGTCTCTCAATGCGCCTTAGACGACACCCGCCTTTACGTTCTCCTTTTCCTAAACCATTAAAGCAGCCTTTGCTCCATCCTGCTTTATATGATCCATCATGTGTTCTCGCTTTACTTTCTCAGCGCGATAATAAGTGGTATGATTTTTCTGGTAATGATAATCATGGTGCTTTAAATAACGCTGTTTTTACATCAAAAGGTCGTTTTGGTCCTGCCATTTATTTTGACGGGAATGATTATATAGTTCAAATTTCTCATCATGCCTCCCTTATTCCTGTTAATATTTCTTATGAATTTTGGATTTATCCCATAAATTTAGGAACTGGTGGCCAGGATATTTTTGCAAAAAGAAACGACAGTAATGTCGGTTCGATTTTAATTGATGTTCCTGACCAAGATGACATATACCACTTTTTTTATGTCGATGGATCTTGGTATAATGTCAGAATTCCTTATGAAAATAATGTTTGGCAGCATATTGTAGGTTCTTATGATGGCGAAACCATAAAGGTTTATAGAAACGGCGCATCTCCTTCAACAAATACATCCCCGACAGGTGATTTAAATACTGAAACCACTGATCTTTATATAGGTGGTGACAGTCGGTCGGCAGGTGGTTTAAATTTCAATGGTTTTCTTGATTCATTTTTCCTGTATAACCGTGCTTTGACTTTTGAAGAAGTCAAACGAAATTATGCTCTTGGTCAAATAATTTAATCAACTTTTTTAACAAATCATGTTCTACTCTTTCTCATATACGGTCACCGCAAACGATATTGTATCCGCAAAATACCGCCTTGAAATGCCGCTGGCAGCCGGCGTCATTCACCAGGTTGATGTCTTATTCCGGAAAGACGCAGCACACGCCATAAATGTTCAGATTTTCCAGGCAAGTCACCCGTTATGGCCGACCAATGACGGCGCTTCGCTCAGAGCGGATGCAACCGTAATCAGCTTTAGAGATTATTATGAGCTTCACGGCGCCGTGAATGATTTGTACGCTCTTTTGTGGACTACAGACACCGGTATTTTATATGAAACGATCATTAATATTGGGATCCTGCCGAAAAGGGTAATTCAACCTCTATCTTTCGAGGAGCTTTTATCCGCTGCGGCCGGTTTAGAATGATATGTCTCCTTGTGAAAAAGGACTTGACGCAGAATGTTTTAAATCCCATCCGGAATGGGCTAAGCGAGTTTTTGCATATAGGTTGCTTCATACCCTTTTTCCCGGTGAAATAACTAAACGTTTACCTAATTCTGTGAGGTTTCCCCCGCTTCCACCTGGTGTCGTTATTCCTCCAGGAGCTGAATTCCCGCCCGGTACCTTTTTTCCCCCCGGTTTTGTATGGCCCCCGGGTTGGCTTCCCGGTGATCCTTTACCGCCTGGCGCAATCCCGCCTCCGGATCTTCCTTCTGACTACGACGGTGGGTCTACGCCTGATTATCTTGATCCATCAATCTTTATTCCCCCGCCTTCGAGGACTCCACCTCTTTTGACTCAGCCTACCTTAATAACTGGATCTTTTGTAACCACTTCATCAGACGGACTTGTCAGGTATAATCACGCTAACTGGAACACTTGCCATGATGCCGGCACCGGCGACACTGTGAGTACTTCAATGAAATTTTACCCGGATGTCGTTTCAGTTCATGCTCCGCCTGTTCTTTTTTTAATAGCTAGATCCTTTCTGTTTTTCGACCTTTCATCTCTTTCCAGCTCCTTTACCGTTGATTCCTGCACTTTAGTCGTATATGGAAACAGCACCGGTGATTCAACGGTCTGCATCCAGGAGGGAACCCAGGCAGACCCCATGACCACAGCCGATTTTGATTCATTTACCGGCTCAATATTCGATTCGATCGTTTGGCCTCCCCCGTGGGAGCCAACATATCAAGAAATTACTTTTTCTCTCAATTCCACCGGTATAGCTTATATTCAATCGATGCTCGGCTCTACTGCGAAAATTTGTATTAGAAATTACCAATACGATTTTTTGGATGTTGAATTCCCGGACGATATAAATGCATTTAGGGCTTATATGGCCTATCGCGAGAATGATACCGAGTTGTGGCACCCGACTTTGAATATTACCTATGAGGAGTGATCCATGTTTCTTCAATTATTTCACTACTTTCTTGCTGCTCTCCCATTGATTGTTCCGATTATTTGGTTTTCCTTACGTATTGAACGCAGGTTAACCAAAATTGAAACCAATATTGTTTGGATGCGAGGAAATTGTAAGTTATGCCCACCGACCTCGGACAAAAATTCTCCTTAAACTGGCGTGGCGATCCTCCGCACATGTTGGAGCCCGATATTCCTGTTTGGTATAGATTCCTTGAGGTTTACGGTAATCTTTTCGCTAACTTATGGTATGATGTTTGCGTAGGAGGCCCATTTTACACCAAAAAAGAGCTTGAGGATCCGCTCAAAAAAATGTGGTACCAAAATCTTGCAAAGCGCATCGACGCCCTGGCCGAACTGTCAGATGTTATATGGTTGATCGAAGTCTCTGCAGATCCTGGCCTCCGATCTATCGGCCAGCTTTCCAGTTATCAAATTCTGTGGAATAGGGATCCCAAAATTATGAAACCCGAAAGGCTGGTTTTAGTGGCCGGCACGATGGAGAAAGACATCCTTGACGTCGCCGGCACTCTGTCTATCCTCTGCCATATCATTTAGGTCTATACACTACCCTTCTCTTATGCCCAAACGTCCAGCCTCGTTGATATTTGGAGTCCAATATATTAGCATTTCCTTATAAAAACCCTTTCATATCGCTTTTGTCTCACGATCGCCAGAATGTGAAATAGTTCACATCCAAACCGTGGGTCTCACTCTGCCCGGGCGGAGCCCGTCACTCTTTAGGGCTCGCTCGGGGCCCTTTGAAAGAATCGGTGATCCCTTTTCATTCCCTCGATACTTTCAAAGGTCCCCTCGCGATCCCGCCACACTTGGAGGTTCAAAATGCCTTTCAAATTTCAGGCCCCGATAAAAATGCCGAGGTTTACAAGGGAAGAATTTATCAAGGAAAAACAGAAATATGTCGCAAAATATGGGTACAAAATCCACATCCCTCAGTTTTCGGACATTTTCACCTGGAACGTGACTCCGGAGCCATCCCCGGCCGAGCTGCAGCTATACCGACAGAAGAAAGTCAAGGAACTCGGGGAGGCTCGTTACGCTGCAATTAAGGCGCTCATGTTGAAAAAGCGTGAAAACTACCTCCGGATCCTCGCCTCTCCGACTCCTCAGTTTATTCAGAACGCGGCCAGTGTTCTGACTACCCTGGATGATGTTAATGACGTCCTGGGTACCGCGGCCGTCGTCGCGCGGATCGTCGCACGCCGATTGCCGGCCATGGCCGCGAAGTTTCTTCTCGGCCCTGCAGGCTGGGCTTTGGTCGGTGCTGATATCGCCGGCCTTGCATTGAAGCTTTATTCTTTGCCCTTTAAGGCTCGCAGGCTCCAACATGAACTCAATGAAACCTTAAAAGGTAATCCCCTTTCGAAGAAAGGAAAACTCCGGAGACTCAATAAACTAAAGAGGCTTCGCATCTCAAAAGGGGAGCTCATTGAGGCCTTGCAAACGACCGACAATATGTTTGGTGTTGGTATCTCCCTGGGCGGAATTATGGGATTATTGACCGACATTCCGGCCGGTATTTACCACCATATCAGAGGTGAAAAAGTCACGGTTACCGGCCTGCCTAAAACTCTTGATTTCTTAGATCTACCGTGGACCCGTTTATTCAAAAGTGTTTCACAGCTTTTTCAAGGTGATACCAACTTACCGGACGAAGAATTAAATAAGGCGATCGTGGCCACTAATTTGGCTTCCCGGTCCGCGCACGGCTATTTGGGCGGCATAAGTCCTCTTGACGCCATCGATAATATTGAGGACGTGGAAGTTATGGCGCCGGCGCCTGCGCATCCTTCAACTCTCGAGGTCATCACCCAGGAGACACCTGCTTTCCAGAAATATATTGGTTGGGTTCAAGATTCTTCTTTATGGAAGAATGTAGCTGATAATTTCGATGAAACGATCGACCAGGTTCAGGATAATGTTGGAAATTGGATCCAGAGGAATAAGAATTCCATGGAGGGTCAGGTCGCGGCTCAAAATATGGTTGACGTCGGACCAAATGTTTTAGCTTCCCTCGAGGGTGATGATCAGATTGAAATGTCTTATGACCATGTTGGTGAAGCCTTGCTTCAGCTCATGAATGTTAATCTCCGATTCCCAGAGGACCTCACCCAGGATGATGTCTTGTGTTGGAGTGATAAGGTTAGCCTCGAGTACGAGGCAACTGGAGGCATAAACCGTACCAGGTCAAAGCAGATCGCGAAGGAAGATTGTGGGTGGGACTTTACCACAGAGGTCCCGGAGAGGGAGCCACCGACTGAAGAGGAGCTATTACAGCAGCGTTTACATAACATTGATGGACTGCGAACTTGGAATTTTTACCGTATCGTGTTTTTTTACGAAGCCATGAAACTTGCACAGCGCCAGGGACGCGATTACACTTTTGAGCAGTTTGAAATAGCTTCCTTTAAATATATTACTTGGCTTGATCGTTACGGTTTTAAGGAGGGAGAGCTTTCCGCCTGGAAGGGAAATATGAATTTGCTGCAGCTCGAGTTTTATACAGACCTTTTTCCTTTTCTTGGTGCGTGATTTTTTTTCCGGTCCGCGAGATCCGGAATAGTGTAGAGAGCCGGGGGTAAAATTTCAAAGTTCGCAGTCCATCAATGTTATGTAAACGCTGCTGTAATAGCTCCTCTTCAGTCGGTGGCTCCCTCTCCGGGACCTCTGTGGTAAAGTCCCACCCACAATCTTCCTTCGCG
>DRHF01000253.1 GCA_011049715.1 Desulfobacterales bacterium | reverse complement strand
TGCATGGATCCGGGATATTAATGGTGTGAAAGGGGAGCCTCGCAGCATCTGCCTGGCGTTTCAGAATTTCCAATCGGGTCGCATGCATGGAAACGCGCCCGTATGTTTTATTGGCTACACTAAAAAGGCCGAGGATATGAATTTTCGGATCTTTCCGAAGGACGTGCAAAACCCATGCGCTGTCCTTTCCGCTGCTCCAGCTCAATAATGTCTTTTTCTTCATTTGTTTCTTTCAAATTTGGGGTTAAACTCCACGACATTTTTTGGTCTACAGCCTTTTTGTAGCTCATTTTGACCATTTATGACATTCTTTCTCAACTTTCACACCTGATATTTTGAGAAAAGTCGCATCAGGCATAGGGTAAAAAGAAATTTTTGCTGCACCGCGCCCTGTTGGGGTGCGAAACTTGAGATTCTTTCCTCAAAAAAGAACTTGTTATTTTCTGTTTTTATGTTCAATAACTGAACATTCTCTCTCTCAACTGTAACAAATCGGGAAAAAGCGGGCGAATCCTAACCCTGTTCAATCAATTCTTAAGACCTTTGCTCCCCGAATCTGTTTCGTCTTGAGCTCAACCAACGCCTCGTTTGCCTCATTCAGCGCGAACACCTGAACCTCAGGTTTGAGATCCATTTCAGCCGCCAGGGCCAAGAATTCGCTCACATCTCTACGACTGACATTGGCTACACTTTTGATCTCCTTCTCCTGCCAGATATGGGTGGGATAATCCAATTCCAATAGTGCGTCTTTATCTCCCTCTTCTTTGCGTATGGCATTGATGACCAATCTCCCGCCAGGTTCTAAATTCTTCAACGCTTCAACAACCGGTTTCCATACCGGGGTGGTGTCAATGATGCAATCCAGTTTTTCCGGCGATTTTTCGGCCGTATGCCCGGTCCAAACAGCGCCGAGAGCCCTTGAAAATGCGCGCTCTTTAGCACTTCTGGCAAAGACAAAGACCTGGGTATTCGGGTACCGGTGTCTCACCATCTTCAGGACCAGGTGACCCGAAGCCCCAAATCCGGTTAGCCCCAGATTTTGTCCATCTTTGAGGCCGGTCAATCTCAGAGAACGATAGCCGATCGCTCCGGCACACAACAGGGGTGCGGCTTCCGAGTCGGAAAAGATATCGGGAATGCTAAAGGCAAAATCTTCTGCAACCGTCATATACTGGGCATATCCGCCATTGACATCTCTGCCCGTCGCCCTGAAATGGGGGCATAGATTCTCATTGCCGGACAAACAGAACTTGCATTTTCCGCAAGCGGCATAGATCCAGGCAATGCCGACCCTGTGGCCGACTTTGAGGGTGCTGACGCTTTTTCCGGTTGCTTCGACCCTGCCTACCACCTGATGCCCCGGAACAACGGGAAAACGTGGCGGGGGTGTTCGACCCTCTATCTCATCCAATTCAGTATGGCAAACGCCACAAGCTGAAATCTTTACCAAAATCTCTTTCTTCCCTGGAACCGGTTCCGGCAGATCGGTCAGTTCCAGGGGAGTCTTTTTTTCTTTAAGGTTACAGATCTCTTTCAATACCATTGCCTTCATTTGAGTTTGGCCTTCCTTTTTTTCGGAAAAATTTCTATTTAATTTATATTTTTCCAACACCAATAACAAATAACTGATAACGAATAACATCTAATCGAGTTTTGACTCGATTAGGGTTATATATTAAACAGAACGGGTTCTATTATTGACAATATGAACGGGTTCTATAATAGTATAATAAATATAGAAAAAATGTCCGGAGTACGGGTCGTTACCCTATGATGGCATGTGCAGGATTTTTGCAATACCCTTCCCTAGGTTAACCGCTGAATTCAATTAGGCTCGAAACAAACTGTCATTTTGAAACCAGGCATCGAAGGCATCCCATGAAGCTTGTCGGTGCAAAAGCAAAACGCCTGCTCAATCGGAGCTTCGGCGCACTTTAGATTCTTAATTAAAAAATGATTATTTTTGAAAATATATCAAAAAGTTATAGTGGACAAGAACTTTTTAATCGAGTTAGTTTTAAAATAAACAGAAAGGAAAGAGTCGGTTTAATTGGTAACAACGGTCATGGAAAAACCACACTCTTTCGCTTTATCATCAAAAAAGAGATCCCTGATGCCGGCAAAATCACCATTCCAAGAAATTATCGGATTGGCCATGTCAAACAGGAAGTTAAAATCACGGAAAAAACTGTTTTGCTCGAAGCAGCCCTTGGGCTTCAGGAAAAAGATCCTAAGTACTTTTGGAAAGCAGAAAAAATCCTATTCGGACTTGGATTTAGAAGCCAAGACATGCAAACAGACCCTGCAAATCTTTCCGGCGGTTTTCAGGTTCGCCTCAATTTGGCCAAGGTTCTTGTCTCGGAGCCGGACTTGCTCCTTCTTGACGAACCGAACAATTACCTGGATATTACCTCAATCAGATGGCTTTCCAGATTCCTTTCCGCCTGGCCCGGTGAACTCATCCTGATCACCCACGACAGAAGCTTTATGGATAAAGTCGTGACCCACACCATGGGAATTCATAGAAAGAAAATATCTAAACTATCAGGCAATACGGAGAAGTTTTATTTGCAAACAGCAAAAGAAGAGGAAATTTTTGAAAAAACACGAATTAACGAAGCCCGGAAGAAGAAAGAAATCGAGCTTTTCATCAGCCGCTTTCGATCAAAGGCAAGACTTGCCGGTATGGTGCAATCAAGAATAAAAACCATTTCAAAAATGAAAGACCTTGAAAAGCTCGATCAGTTGAAAACGCTTGATTTTTCATTCACCAACAAACCCCTGGGCGGAAAATATGTAATGAGCGTTAAAAATGTATCTTTTTCATACACTCTTCAACATCCTCTGATTAAAAATTTTAATTTAACCGTAGGCGCCAAAGACAAAATTTGTGTTATCGGACCAAATGGCAAGGGGAAAACTACGCTGTTAAAAATTATATCCGGTAATCAAAAACCGGATGAAGGTGAAATGTTAAACCATCCGCTTACAACAATCGGTTATTATGAGCAGAGCAACATCAAGCATCTTGAAGACTCAAGAACGGTGCTTGAAGAAATAATGATCGAAAATATAGATGAGGGGCAACAAAAAGCAAGAAACATTTGTGGAACAATGATGTTTGAACAGGATCTTGCGCTTAAAAAAATAAAGATTCTCTCCGGTGGCGAAAAAAGTCGAGTTTTGATTGGAAAACTTATCGCAAAGCCGGCCAATCTGCTGCTTCTCGATGAACCGACCAACCATCTGGATATGTTCTCCTGCAATGCCCTTCTTACAGCCCTGGACAACTTTGAGGGAGCCGTGATCATGGTTACCCACAATGAAATGCTCCTTCATGCTTTAGCCAAAAGGCTCATCGTTTTTCAAGATGACAGGATTAGCATCCAAGAAAACAGTTACCAGGACTTTCTGGATAAAGGAGGATGGGGGGATGAAGAGCCTCAAAAAATTCCTTCAAATAAAGTCAAACCGGCAAAGACAAAACTCTCTAAAAAACAACGGAGGCAGCGTCGTTCTCAAATTCAACACGAAAGACATAAGGTTTTAAAACCGATGGAAAGACAGATATCCGAAATAGAGAAAACGATTGAGTTACATGAATCAGAGCTGAAAACTCTTAACGCGGATTTAATCGAAGCTTCCAAGTCTCAAGACAGCGCTTTAATTGCAGAACTTTCCAAATCAGTTCACAGCAGACAGAAAACAATCGATTCCCTCTTTAATAAACTCGAATTGATAACCAACAAATTGGATAAAATGAAACTCGACTTCGGTTGAATCGATTTGATGTGGTGATTGAAAGACATCATGCCGATCAGTGCGGTTTGTTTTTCGAGATAATCTGACACGCCGAGTCCGTTAGAAACCGTACATATTCACCATAGGTTTTCGCGTGGTCGGAACTGGCAATACCGTCGAGTCCCCGCTTGTAAACACCCTGGACGATGGCGGCAAGACGAAACATGCTAAAAGCCATAAAAAACTGATAGTTGGGGATGTTGCCCCGCCCGGTACGGCGGGAGTACGCCGCAAAATAATCGGTTTCTTCGGGGATGCCCAACTCAGCGAGGTTCAGGCCCTTATAACCGGTAAGCCTTCCCTCTCTGCTGGGTATGTGATAGCTCATGCAATTGTAGGCAAGGTCTGCGAGGGGATGACCGAGCGTGGATAGTTCCCAGTCGAGCACAGCAATCACACGGGGTTCGGATGGATGGATGATCAGGTTTTCAAGGCGAAAGTCGCCGTGGACGACCGTCGTGGTATCATCGACCGGTATGTTATTCTCCAGCCATTGAATCAGATGGTCCATGGTTTCGATATCGTCGGTTTTCGAAGCCTCATACTGCTTTGCCCATCGCCCGACCTGACGGCCCATGTAGTTGCCCGGCTTACCGTAATCGGTGAGCTCCAATGCTTTCCAGTCGACCAGGTGAATCTTGGCAAGGGTATGGTTCATGTCATCGAAGATGGCCGAACGCTCTTTTGCGTCTGAAGCCTCGGAGGCGGCAGGATCGCGGAAAATCCTTCCCTCCACCCATTCCATGACATAAAAGGGCGTGCCGATAACCGAGTCGTCCTCGCAAAGCACCAATGTTTCGGGGATGGGTACGTCTGTATTCTTAAGGGCACTGATGATTCTGTGTTCACGGTCGACCGCATGTGCTGAGGGGAGGAGTTTCCCGGGCGGCTTTTTACGCAACACATACTCTTTTCCACCTGCCGACAGCAGAAAGGTGGGATTTGACTGCCCGTATTCAAACTGACTGACATGGAGTGTTCCTGAAAAGCCGGTGACATTTCCGTTGAGATAAGTGGCAAGACTGCTTTCATCAAAGCTGTGAGCAGGTCTCACCGGTGTGATCTCTCTGTTAGAGTTCATGCGTGCTTCCTCAACTCCAATCTGGTGATCGTCTCCAAATGGACTTCATCGGGCCCGTCTGCCAGACGCAATGTTCGGACAGCGGCCCATGCTGCAGGCAACCCGGTGTCCTCGCACACGCCCTTGCCGCCGTGCACCTGGATCGCCCGATCGAGAATCTTTAGAGCCATTGTGGGTGCGACCACTTTTATCATCGCAATCTCAGCCCGGGCCACCTTGTTACCAACCGTATCCATCATATGTGCGGCGTACATTGTCAACAGGCGTGCTTGATCGATTTCGATGCGGGACCTGGCAATATCTTGTCTGACTGAACCCATTTCTACGATCGGTTTACCAAATGCAACACGGGATTTTGCGCGAATGCAGAGTTCTTCGAGCGCGCGTTCAGCCACGCCGATGATTCGCATGCAATGGTGAATTCGTCCCGGGCCAAGGCGCCCCTGGGCGATCTCGAAGCCTCGCCCTTCGCCTAACAGGATATTCGAGACCGGCACACGAACATTTTCGAATATGATGTGACCGTGGCCGTGGGGGGCGTGATCATAACCAAAGACCGGAAGCGTTCGAACGAATTTGACACCGGGAGCATCCGCCGGCACCAATATCATCGACTGCTGCATGTGACGCGGGCCGCCGGGATCGGTTTTGCCCATAAAAATAAAGATTTTGCAGCGGGGATCCCCGGCACCGGAAGCCCACCATTTATCTCCGTTCAGCACGTACTCGTCGCTTTCTCGGACGATGCTCGCCTGGATATTTGTGGCATCCGAGGACGCCACATCGGGCTCGGTCATGCAAAAAGCAGAGCGAATTTCACCGTTCAGCAACGGTTCGAGCCACCTCTTTTTTTGTTCTTCATTGCCGTACCGGACGAGTGTCTCCATGTTCCCCGTATCCGGGGCAGAACAGTTGAACACCTCTGGTGCCATCGGCGAGCACCCCATGATTTCACAGAGTGGTGCGTATTCAAAATTGGTCAACCCGGCGCCGTATTTGCTCTCCGGCAAAAAAAGATTCCACAATCCTTCCGCCCGGGCCTTTTCTTTGAGTTCTTCCATAATGGGCAGCGGCTGCCATCGATCGCCCTCCTCAATCTGCTGGTAGAACTTCTGCTCATTGGGGTAAATGTTTTTCTTCATGAACGCTTGAAGTTTCACCTGCAGCACTTTTGTCTTTTCTGAAAACTCATAAAACATGGCCTGTACCTCCTTCTTGGAAAACAATTGGTAAACATTTTTGAAGAATTTTATGAAATGAGAAGCGGTCACGTCAATGATTAATTATGCAATGAACGGCCAGGTTAAAATCCGCAGCTTCGCCAGCTTCTTTTGCGATGAGCGTAATCGTCGTGTGATGCGCATTGACCCCTCATCTAGGTAATTATGGACTATAGGTTGCATACCAGCTTACAAATGTTGTATGAATCCCGGAGCATCGGGGATTGGCAATCTCAGGTACCGACATTGAAGAACGCTGCAGTCCCGCTTCCAAGCGGGAAGGGAAATGCCCTGGTTGTTTCGATTCCGGAAAGGAGGATGGGCCATGGTTGATCATAAGGTATACTATGACGTATTGACACCGGTAAATTTTATTGTCCGTTCTGCAGCGGTTTATGCTGATAAGGATGCTGTTGTCTATAAAGATAGGCGTTACAGTTATAATGAATTTTTTGGGCGAATCAATCGCCTTGCAAGTGCCCTTCTTAAAATCGGCATAGGGAAGGGCGACAAGGTGGCGTTCATCTGCCCCAACACACCTCCGATGCTGGAAGCCCATTTCGCCGTGCCGATGATCGGTGCAGTTCTGGTCAGTATTAATATCCGTCTGTCATCTCAAGAGATATTGTATATTATCAACCACTCCGATGCCAAGGTATTGTTTGTGGACAATGAGTTCTCCGGTGTGGTGAAGCCGATATTAAATGAATTAACAGCGGTCAAGACCTTGATTAACATCTGTGATCTCAGCGATGAGAAACCTTTGAATGGGATGGAATACGAGGAATTCTTAAACACCGGTTCTGATGTCCCCGTGGAAATCTCCGTAGAAGACGAGTACGAAGTTGCATCGATCAATTACACCAGCGGTACGACGGGTTCTCCCAAGGGGGTGATGTATCATCACCGCGGTGCTTATTTAAATGCCTTGGGTGAGGTGATGGAGACCGGTTTGAACTTCAGGTCGGTATACCTCTGGACGTTGCCCATGTTTCATTGCAACGGGTGGTGTTTCCCTTGGGCTGTGACAGCGGTTGGCGGTACACATATCTGTTTGCGCAGGGTCGTGGCGGAGGAGATTTTTCGACTGGTGGAAACGGAAAATGTTTCCCATCTGTGCGCTGCCCCAACGGTTTTGATCGGCATGTCTACTTACGCTGAAAAAAACGATATCAGGTTGAAAAGCACTCTTGAGGTGATAACAGCCGGAGCACCCCCATCGCCAACCATAATTCAGAACATGGAGGCCATCGGCACCAATATAACTCACGTGTACGGTTTAACCGAGGTTTACGGCCCCCACAGCATTTGTGCATGGCAGCCCAAGTGGGACAAGTTGCCGGTCGATGAAAGGGCCATGCTGAAGTCACGCCAGGGGGTTCCCTATACCGTTGCCATGTACATGGAGGTCGTGGATCCAAAATCGATGACACCGGTTCCCCGCGATGGGAAGACCATGGGAGAGATCTTGATGCGGGGCAATAACGTGATGCTCGGGTATTATAAAGATCCCGATGCCACAGCCAAGGCTTTTGAAGGTGGATGGTTTCACAGCGGCGACTTGGCGGTGGTGCATCCAGACGGTTATGTACAGATCATGGATCGGCAGAAAGATATCATTATCAGTGGGGGGGAAAACATATCCTCTGTTGAGGTGGAAAATATAATATATCGGCATCCGGAGGTTCAGGAGGTGGCGGTCATCCCGACACCCGATCCCAAATGGGGCGAAGTCGTTAAGGCTTTTGTGGTTCCAAAAGATGGATGCCGGCCATCAGCTGAAGACATTATCAATTTTTGCAGGGATAACCTGGCCCACTTTAAAGCGCCTAAAACCATAGAATTCGGTGAATTGCCGAAAACAGCGACCGGCAAAGTTCAGAAAGCCAAACTGCGTGAAAAAGAGTGGAAAGGAACCAACCGCGGCGTCACTGAGTTTGTTCAAAAATAAACTCTCGATCAGATTCAGTCGAAAAATTCATCAGGGTCAAAGAATGATATGGGATTTTATTGGCAGTTGGAGTATACACCCGGATCAACCTTGTATATTTAAAAGGTCAGTAAGAGCAGAGCTGGATAAAGTACTTTCACTAATAAGCCAATACCGCTTCGCAGTTGAACTGAGGTTTCTGGAATACTGATAGATTGCTCCCAACTCTGGCAGGACTTCCATCTCGCCCGGCGTAATCAGTATTTGTCCTTCCTTAAACGGTAACGTTGATAGACAGATTTCCCAAGGCTTTTTCCCACCACGTATGTGACCGTATGAGAACTCACAGTCCAGGTATCCGATAACCTGCTCCCTGTTAAAAACTTTTGACTGAAGGAGATGGCTAAGAGACTTCATTGGTTCCATTGCGTATTTCCTACCTCGAGCATACAGAAAGTGGTCGCCGACGACAACCAGGATTTGGTTGGTAAGTTCGCTCCCGTCTCCGTCAGAGTGCATTGCCAGGAATTGGCCATTTCCATCATCGATTCGTCGCCACTTTTCCGAGTAATCTAAATGAATACCTGTTTCAATCATGTACGGTTTATCCACCGTACATCGTCCTACATCCGGAATTCGACTGGGGGGTCGAAAGTCGATTTCACGATGCCAAGTGACCACATCATCCGCTGTCTCAACATGGCCCGCGAATCCTTCCTGGGCAGCCAGTTCTTCAAGTTGGTTATCTTCCAGGTCCTCAAAGGAGATAGCATTCGGAACGTCCATACGGGACTCTGGTATTCGAATATCCCCATATAGGGTCGGCGTCTGTATATAAAATACACGTGTTGAATAGTCGGGTTCAGCTCCCTCAAGCCAAAGTGCTTTGCGCTCCCATACCCCAGTTAACCATTCTGGGGCCCGATTTTTTTCTATCATTATTTTTATCCCATCTGGTTTTTTACGAATAAATCAGTTGCTTTGAGCAATGTAGTCATATTACAGGGTATGCTGGAGAAGTCGATTAATCTACTCATAAAATGAGGGGAACTGTCTCATTTTATTATAAAATTGAATATCATGGTTGGGCCATAGTTCAGCCCCGGTTTCCCGACTAATCCGCTTTAGTTTACGAATACTCCTTATTGCCAGATCCACATTATTTTCCCAGCACAACCCCGGCGCAATTTCATTCTCGATATTTTCCATCAGATCGGCTGCATCTCCGGCAATAATTATCGGTTGCCCTTTGGGTAGTTCAATATATAGCGACATATGTCCGGACGTATGCCCCGGCGTTTCTATTGCCCGTACGCCGCCAACGAGGTTGTATTCGGCATTAATTTCATGCCAATGGTAGTCACCACTAAAATCATCCAAAAAGTAAGCTTCATCCGCTTGATCTTTGGCTGCCTTTAGCTCTGTGCGGTGGACATGGATTTCTGCGTGGGAAAATTCACAAAGCCCACCGGCGTGATCAAAGTGCAAATGACCGCAAAAGACGATATCTATATCCAGTTCCCTCAATCCTAGCTTATCCAAATAATTTGGTATCTGCTGGTCGGGTTCCATTTCCGGCGGGCCGAACAGAAAGTTGTTATAATAATAGTGTCGCAAATTCGGGCCACAAATTTTGTTGTAATCACAACCTACATCATAAAGAATACGGCCATTTTTTGTCTCAATGAGGTAAACCAGAATGGGTGCTTCTATAATTTGCCCCGTGCCTCGATCTCGTGTTGAAAGGGTCTTTTCGTAGCATGATTTACCCGTGAGCAATGGATAGAATTTAGTCACTTCAGTCATCTCTATTTACTCCGAAATTACATCAGGCAGGATGCATACCTTGGGTGCCCTTGGGTGAAGCAACCCGAGGCTCTTGTTCAAAGCAGCTTCGCCTTCAGGCATCACATCTACACTGGGTTGAGCTAATCCCCCGGGGACGCCAGGGGCAAGCCACGTTCATCTTAATGAGGCGGCGGATAGGAACGAGAGCCCGTCGGCCAAAATGGGTATCAGGCCAACGGGCCCTGTGTGGACAGCTATAGATCGGATCTACTTGCCGATTCGTCCGATCCATTTATTGGATGAGTACTTTTCGCGGTACCCGTCGGCTAAAAGATTGTTAAGGAGGGTTGGGTCAAGGCCTTCTTTTGCGTCGGCTTTGGCATCGGCAACACCTGCCTCCATGTAGACGTCGTTAAACAAATTATACGTTGGGTAGACATATCCCGTTATGCAATCCGGTGTGCCGCCGAACAGTGTTTTTCCCCAACCGCTCGGGCCGGAGGTGGCTCGGGGGGCACCATCGGGAATACTCATACAAACGGGCTTCCCGTCACCAATACCAAATGCGCCCAAATTTTGGTCAAGTGTGAGCATGATGGCAGCGTATTGATTTTCCTTCACGTCCGCTAAAGGCCAATCGAGGCCTTTGGCAACAATTTGGTTGCCCTTTTCAGGATTCTCTTTCCACCAGTTCACAGCTTCAAACCAGGCGCGCAAAACCTCTTTGGCAACATCGGGTTTCTCGCGCAGCCACTTTTCGTTTACCGAGATCGATTCTGAGATAAGTCCCCGTTCCCAGGTTCTATCCGACAGACTGGTCTTTAGAATATGCGAACCCGGCCGTTTTATGGACTGTATTGAAAACGGAATGTAGTTGACATCTATATCGAGATTGCCGCTGTTAAAAGCGGCGGCACTGTCCTGCGGCAGCATCACAATGTGCTTAAGTTTGTCAAAACCAATTCCGGCCCGTTTTAGGGTCAAAAGCATCCACATGTGGTTGAGAAAACCATAATCAGCACCGTATGTTTTACCGGGAAAATCTTTAATCGACTTGATTTCCTTGGACACGATCATCTCATCTAGGCCATAGGACATTGCCGGAATAGCGACGATTTTAATGGGAACCCCTGCCGCCCTGGTCAATACCATGGTATCCAGGGTATTCATCACGACCTGAATTTTTCCGCTCGTGATGGCAGCGTTCTTTTCTGTAATGCCTTCGATGATGCGGATGTCTATTTCAATGTCCTTTGCCAACCCCTTTTCTTTTACAATATACCACGGTGCATAAGGAGAAAATGATATGATGGCTACAGACACCTTTTCGGTAGCCCAAGCCCCAGTTGCTCCCCCCGTGATCAATCCGGCGGCCAGAAATCCCAGTGCTACCAGCCAAAGTAATTTTGTCGAACGTTTTTTTAGTTTCATGTTTTCCTCCTTTAACATAAAAGATTCACATTTTCCGGGCTTTTTACAGGATTACGCATTGTCTCCAGCTCAACCGCCCGATTCTTCAATTTGTTTTCCGTGGATTTCCTCCCGCATCATGGCAAAAAGTCGAGCCTCCATTTCCGCATAACCCGGGTGACATATCAGATCTTCTTTCATCAAAAATCTTTTACCCCCTTTGAATTCCAGTTCAATGTCCGCCTTGATTTTGCCCGGCTGCCTCGTAAAAAAAATAATCCGGTCTGCCAGATAAATTGCCTCTCCGATATCATGTGTGACAGTCACCACCGTTTTTTTATCGCGTTCGATGATCTCGATCATCATTTCCTGCATTTCCCAGCGAACCTGGGCGTCAAGCGCACCGAACGGTTCGTCCATGAGCAAAAGTTCCGGGTTCTGTGCCAATGTTCGCGCGATGGCCACCCGTTGTTTCATACCGCCGGACATGTCGCGGGGAATATAGTTCTCGAATTTCTCAAGGTGGACAAGTTTAAGGAATTCCCGCGCTTTTTCTTCACGTTGCGCTTTGGGAACTCCCATGATTTTCAGACCATAGGCGACGTTATCAAGTGCGTTGAGCCACGGAAACGAGGTGTAAGCCTGAAAAATCATGCCGCGGTCCGGTCCCGGCCCCATGATCTGTTTCCCGTACACGGTCAGCATACCATAGGTCGGATATTCAAGCCCGGCGATCAGTCTGAGTGTTACTGTTTTGCCACATCCCGAAGGTCCTACGAAACAAGTGATTTGGTTTTCCTTCAACTCAAAGGATATGTTATCGACAGCGGTAAAACTGCCGCCGCCATATTGTTTGGTGATATTTTCAGCCCGAACAGGAATAGTTTTTTTGTTCGGCGACAAGTTGTCGGTATTCTCCGCTGTTTTCGAAGCTATCTCCATACGTTATCATCCTCTCTGAGGAATGTTCCAACCAAAAGCCAAGCGAGATACCAATCGGAAAAGCGAATCGGTCAACACGCCTAGAATGCCGATTGTAAAAATTCCGGCCATGATTATATCAACATGCAAAAATCGGCCGGCACGCATCATGACAGCCCCGATGCCATCATTGGCTCCTACGATCTCCGCTATTACCAAATAGGTCCAGCCAACCGCAATCATATTGCGCATCGAATCCAGTATCGCAGGTGCGGCAGCAGGCGTGATCACCCCCAAAACAACCTGTCTGGGACTCGCTCCCATCGTGAGGGAGGCTTCGGTCAATTCGATCGGAACAGCTTCTGTGCTGTCTAAAATCAATGAGGTCAGGAAGAAGATGACCCCTATAAACAACAGCCCCATTTTTGCCAGATCGGTCGGCCCGAACCATACGAGAAGCAGAGGGATAAAGGATGCTGCCGGCAGATATCGAAATCCCGAAACACTTGGATTGAGTGTCGCACGAAGGTTAGCAAAACATCCCATACCGATACCCAAAGGTATAGCAATTGCCGATGCTGCAAAGAAACTCACAAAAATCCGATAACAACTCTTTGCAATGTCATAAATGAACCCCTTTTCGGCAAGGAGGTAATAGGCGGTGGCGATGACATGCTCGACCGATGGCAGGAATCTCTGTTTTTCTTCCGGCATCATATAATGCGCAATTTCCCAAATCGCGAAAAATATAACGCCCCCTAGGATGCCGAGGGCGACTGATTTATTCCGGTGCACTCGCACCCGCAGCCCGAAGAATTTGTCTTTCGGAGGAGTGAATTTCGGACCGATGGACTGTGGTACTTTATCAGGTTGTATCTTTTCCGGGCGTTTAGTCACAGCGCCAGGTTGTTCCTGTTCCACACTGGAACTTTTTTCTGTTTCCATCACGAAACGACTCCCTTCTACACCACCGTTTGTGCCCTGTTGCTTTGGATTATACCGACAATATGGTGTTTAAAAGAAAACCGATGCACACATATTGCTTTTGGAAAAGAGGTAATTAGAGTTTTTGATTTTTATTAATAGCCCCCAATCTGTTTGGGGAAATAATCCTCGCAGTCTCCCTCCCGATACACGTCCAGCGTGGTGCAGTGCAGGGCGCCACCAAACGGAATCACATGTTCATATGGAATCGGGACCACCTCTATCCCAAGTTTGTCCAGCTGCTCGATGTAACCTGTCTCGTGCGCTTCCACACAGATCGTGTTCGGCCCCAGCGAAAAGGTGTTCATCGAAATCCACGACGTATCCCCATAGGGCCCGAACAGCCGGCATCCGGCTTTATGCTCGTAGACCGGTTTGGCCGCCGGAACCAATTCCCAATCGTTCATCTTGAACAGCTTCCAAAACTCCTCTGTGATGGGTGGCCATTCCGGGTTGTAGATGGCCAGTCCCGGCCTCACCGGCAACAT
The DNA here is from genome assembly GCA_011049715.1 of Desulfobacterales bacterium. Lineage (GTDB taxonomy): Bacteria > Desulfobacterota > Desulfobacteria > Desulfobacterales > UBA2156 > UBA2156. The sequence continues at coordinate 3,523 of DRHF01000253.1, read as the reverse complement.
GTTTACGTCGATGTGCCACGGATGCAAACTGTTATCAAATAACAGCGGGTGAATACGGATCCCCTTTGCTCCAAAATAACGCTTCAACCAGTCCATTCCGCTCTTGTTGGTCACCGAAGAGCACTGCCAAAAGATATCTTTCCCCATCCGTGCCGCATCCGCAGCATCCCATAGCGGTTCCTTCTCTGTCAACTGGAATTCCCAGTTGTACAGCCGTTGCTTTTTTTCTTCATCCGTCCAGACATTTTCGAAATAGTGGTAGTAGTTTTTGACATAGGATTCGTCTGTCAATCGCGGCTTCGGCGCTGCCGTCCACAAAAACTCGGGATCCTCCTTGAAATATCTTTCAAAAATCGGTCGCAGGTTCAAATACTCATACCACCGCGACCGGCGGCAGGTTGTAGCCTCCATGATCTCGTTTCCAACCGGTAGAAACACATCTCGAGTGTTGTTGATCCCGTGCTGGTTCAGCTGGGTCCAATCCGGCGTCGAGACTGCACGTCGATCATGCATCGCAGGATGAATTTCCACCCGATCCACGATGATGCCCCGCTTCTCCATTACCGAAACAAAATTGTCCATCTGTTCGTTGGCCTTATCCGCCATCTCCTGCGGGAACGGCCCGTAACTTCCAAGCGGAAACCCGCCTTCCGGGTGGTCATACCACCATGCCGGCTCCGGGGACGGAATATTCGTGCCCTCCGGTCTTCCCACAATCACTCTTTTCAATGGATCCCACTCGTTCCAACAATTCACTACCTTTGCCATTTGCAGTGTTCTCCTTTCTTTAAATAATATTAACTCAAGTTTCGCACCCCCAATAAGGCACGGTTCCGCATCTGGTGTGCGGTAAATAAAATTTCTTTTTACCCTATGCCTGATGCGTCTTTCCTTAAAATATCAGGTGCGACACTTGAGCAAGTATTTTTAACCCTTACCAGTCGTAGTCTTCTTTTTCGATTATGGTGGCTACACCCTGGCCGCCGCCAACACAGGCGTTGGCGCAGCCGTATCGTCCGCCTTTGGCCTGCAATATGCGGGAAAGCGTTCCCACCAGACGGATGCCGGTGGCGCCCAAAGGATGGCCGATGGCAATGCCGCCACCCATGACGTTGACTCTGTCAGGGTCGAGGCCCAGTTCTTTGATACAGTTCAGTACCACGATACAAAAGGCTTCGTTGATCTCCCAGAAATCCATATCCGAGGCCTTGAGGTCGGCTTTTTTCAGGGCCTTCCGGCTGGCCGGCACCGGTCCTGTCCCCATCGTAGTGGGGTCCACACCGGCAAAACCGATGGAACGAATGGTGGCCAGGGGTTTGATTCCTTTTTCTCTGGCTGTCTCTTTGGACATGAGGATCATGGAAGTAGCGCCGGCGCTGAGAGGAGAAGATATCCCTGCCGTGATCACACCATCTTCCTTAAAAACCGGCTTGAGATCTGCCATATCCTCCAGGGTCGCATTTTTTCGAACCGCCTGATCCTTGTCCACAGTCAGGGTTGTTCCGTCAGCCTGTTCAGCCTCGATCGGAAGAATTTCATCCTTAAAGAAGCCGTCATCCTGGGCTTTGGCAGCCTGTTGGTGGGAGCGGACCCCCCATTGATCCATGTCTTCCCTGGTAAAATCTGTCTGGGCGAAGAGCTTTTCAGCAGTCATTCCCATGTTAATGGAGTTCATCATGTCCCAATGCCTGTAAGTAGGGTCGAGAAAGAGTGTCATGTTCGGGGCAATGATCCCCTTATCTACCATGACCTCCCCCATCGGTACCCGGGTCATGTGCTCCATGCCGCCGATCATGACAATGTCGGCAAAATCCTGTGCGATTTCCATGAATCCTACCTGTATACCGGCCATGGCTGATCCGCACTGCTGGTCGATGAACTTTGCGGAGATCGTTTTGGGGAAGTTCGCGAGAAAAATCGGGTTTCTTCCCCCGTAGGACCATTGTTCGGTGACGCCCATGGCGGATCCCACAATAAAATCATCAATTTCTTCGGGATCGATACCAGTTCTTTTAACCACCTCGGGCAAAAGCATTGCCAAAAGTGCATCTGATCTTAATTTGCAAAACCAGTCCCGGGCTGGATCATTCGGCCGGGACCGGGATTGCGCTGTTCTTAAATAACCTGCAATAACCACTTCTTTCATGGGTATACCTCCTCGAATTAATTCCTACTAAAGTTTCGTACCTTCAATTGGATTGCGGAGTGCGAAACTTGATTTAATATTGATAAAAGGTTTTTCCGGATTCCGCCATTTCCTTGATCAGGCTTGCGGGTTTAAAGCGGAGACCGTATTGTTTTTCCAGTACTTTAAGTTTTTCGTAAACGTTTTTAATCCCCCACTTGTCTGCATATCGGAGAACCCCACCCCGATAGGGTGGAAAACCGAGGCCGTAGATCAAGGCCAGATCCATATCCTGCGGCCGATCACAGATGCCCTCTTCCATAATGAGTGCGGCTTCGTTGATGCCAAGGGCGAGCAGGACATCCACTACCTCCTCTTTGGACATTTCCTTGGGTGTAACCGAATTTTCGTCGAGGTACTGCTGAATGGCTGCCACGACCTTCTGATTGGGAACCGGTTCACTGCCACTGTAATCGAAATACCCGGCGCCGGTCTTACGCCCATAGCATCCGGTTTGATAGACCACCTCGAAGAGGGGGTGCATCTTATATCGCTCCCCCAGCCGCTGTTCAAAGTTCTTTCTCACATGGTAACCGATGTCTATCCCGGTCAGATCGGACAGTGTCGCCGGGCCCATCGGCATGCCAAAGTCAACCATGGCTTCTTCAATGACGCTTCCTGCTACTCCGTCCGCTACCAGATAAACAGATCCGCCATAAAGCCCTCCCAGCTGCCTGGAAACATAAAAACCCGGGCCGTCATTCACCACGACCGGTATCTTTTTGATGTTTCTACAAAAAGCCACACTGGTGGCCAGGGTAAGATCAGAGGTTTTCTCCGCACAAATGACCTCCAACAGCTGCATCCGGTCGGCCGGGTTAAAAAAGTGCATCCCGATCATGCGGCCGGGGTCGGTGAGGCCTTTGGCCATATCGGTGATCGGCAGGGCCGAGGTATTGGTCGCAAAGATGGCAGCGGGTCGGCATATTTCTCAACAGTCGGTCCGCAGGGAGACTGCCCCGTACCAAAGGCATAACACCACTCAAGATCGATAAGGTCGCTGTTCTGGGCGGGGGGGTGATGGGATCGGGTATTGTTAACCCGCTGCTCAAGGAAGGTTTTGAGGTTATGCTGTGGGACATAAACGACGCGGCCATTGAAAAAGGAGTGGCTTCAGTTCGCGAGACTTTTGCCTATCCGATTAAAAAAAAGAAGATGACTCCGGCGGATCTGGACGATTTGATAAAAAACAAGCTGACCACCACAACCGCTCTCAAGGATCTGAAAGACGTGGACCTGGTCATTGAAGCCGTGCTCGAAGACATGAAGATCAAAATGGACATCTGGAAGCAACTCGAGGTCATCTGCCGACCCGCTGCCATCTTTGCGACCAATACC
>DRHF01000252.1 GCA_011049715.1 Desulfobacterales bacterium | reverse complement strand
GCATTAGAAAATTTATTACCTTTCAACTTTCCAAGCTTATCGATAGGTAGATTGGTTTTTTCAATTCGGTCATGTGCACTTGAGGTCAAGACGTAAGGAACCGGATAGTAGGTTTGTTGTTGAAAAACGTTTTGGAGGAAAAACAGTGAAATAAAACTTATTAAACCAGCAATAACGGGAGTTGCTACCCACCCACTGGTTATGCCTCCTAAGGTTCGCCAGCGGGTTTGTCCCCCTTTTTTTATTAATGCGATGCCAATTACAGCCCCCACGATTGCCTGAGAACTAGAAACGGGCACTAGCGGAATAGTCGGCAGGCCGTGGCTGGATAGAAAACTTTCGAGCGACTGGGATGCAAAAAGAAACAGCACAATAGAATGTGCACTGACCACAGCAAATGCTGCTATCGGTGATAGCTTCATAATGCCACTACCCACGGTTTCCATGACCTTCTGAGAGTACGTAAAGACACCAACTGCGATAGCCAGGCCACCCAGAAAAAACAGCTGTTGGGCCGATGATAGATTAAGTATGCCAAAAACAGAGATGTCAGCAAAGGGTGAAACCGGCACAAAAACCCCCATTACATTGGCAATATTATTAGCGCCCAATGAATAGGAGCCAAATGCACCGACAAGAAGCAATCCGTAGCGTGTCAGATAGTCAAGCCTGAACATGCGGACATTAAAATAAGTGATGCAGAACACCACAATTTTATAAACTAATAATGACACTATAGCAGCCAAGACTGGACAAACAACCCATGTCAAGGCAATCTTTGTCAAGGAACCGGTGTCTGTAATTGACCCGGAAAAAATATTCCAGCCAATTATTGCTCCGACGATGGCCTGAGAAGTGGATACTGGATAACCTATGCGGGTCATAAAATATACACTCATAGCCGCAGAAAAAGCTACGATGAAAGCTCCTGCAATGGCATTTACGGAACCCAGCTTTTCAAGAGTTTGCGATGCTCCTGCGCCGCTAATTACAGCTCCCAATATTATAAATATACTGCAAAATATGGCTGCCGTTCGAAAGCGAATCATTTTGGTGCCCACAGCCGTTCCAAAAACATTGGAGGCATCATTCGCCCCGAGAGACCAACCCAGAAATAAACCGCTTGATAAAAAAAAGGCAAACATCGTTATCCCACTACAGTGATCGCTTAATCGCGAAAATGTTGAGTTTGTCAGATGCGTCTTCAGCACGATCTGCAATTTTATCAACACGACGAATAAAATCTCGCAGCTGAATCTTCTCACACAAATGGAGGTTATCCCTTCTGAAAATAGTCCGTTGAAGGCGAGTTGAAACTTTATCTGATTCGGTTTCCCAGTAAGAGACTTTGTGCATATGGTCTGCGACGGCGGAGATATTTTTAAAAAACGCTCTGCAAGAACGTACCATTGCTTCAACAGCCTCTACGACATAATTGACAAGCTCGCAAAAATCCGAATGAATTTCAGGAAATATTATAGGCCTTTCAATATCGAAAGTGAAGAGAGCTCCTTTAAACCGATCTAGCAGGACATCCATATTTTCTAGAAGATCAAGAACATCTCCTCTCGCTTCGGGGATTAATGTTTTAACATATAACCGCTCTTCGATAGAACGCCGAAGTGAATCACCTTTATGCTCTGCATCGACTATATGTGACATTTTTTCATCAAAGGCTGCCATATTTCCTTTCAAATAGTCGTTAATTCCATTCTTAAAGAGCAATCCCGATTCGCTGACTAGATCTAAGAAATCGTCAATTTGTTTCTCAATATCAAGTTTATGCTTTAATATTTTAAATTCCATAGTAATACCTCTAATTTTCCAACAATCGATTGAAGCTTTTATAATGGTTCAATTATTTTAGAATTTAAAATCATCAATTTACTCATTCATGATGCTTTTTTTCTCCTTAAAAACCATAACCATTAATTAGGTTGAAAATATCCGATTCTTAATAAAGCAGGCGGATGCCACTCACGTGGTCCGCCTGCTTCGAAGAGCTGAATTTTTTCAATAATCCCCAAATCGATTTCACTACAAACGTTATGAGATAGCTCTCAGTAAGTTTGAGTGGAATTTGGCAACCCTGGGTGATCAAAAAATCGGGAAATTTAGGTTTTTTGAAATAACATATAACCTATTGAAATTATTTGGTCGGGACGACTGGATTTGAACCAGCGACCCCAGCGTCCCGAACGCTGTGCTCTACCAGGCTGAGCCACGTCCCGACACAAGCGACGTTTCTATGTCACCATCGGTTATTTGTCAATGAAAACTTAGAGAAAGGGATTTCTCACCATTATTGTCTCATCTCTTCCCGGGCCGACCGATATGATGTCTATCGGTGTTTCCGCGAGCGCCTCGACTCGATCGAGATAGTTTCGGGCGGTCTTAGGGAGGTCATCTATTTTATTGATTTTGGAGATATCTTCATGCCATCCCGGGAGGGTTTCGTATATCGGCTTGCAACCTGAAAGCGTTTTTAAATTGGTGGGAAAGTCATGAAAGATCTTTCCGTTGTATTCATAAGCAGTACAAATATGAAGCGTGTCAAGACCGCCCAAAACATCCAATTTGGTTATGCCAAGACCGGTCAAGCCATTTAAGCGTACTGAATTTTTCAAAATAACAGCGTCGAGCCATCCGCACCGGCGTCGTCTGCCTGTGGTAGCGCCGAATTCCGCCCCCTTTTTTTGAATCAAATCTCCGATTTCATCAAAAAGTTCGGTGGGAAAGGGGCCTCTGCCAACACGGGTCGTATATGCCTTTACGATCCCCATGACCCCCGTGATCTCTTTGGGGCCGATCCCAGCACCGCAACATGCATTTCCTGCTACTGTGTTTGACGAGGTGACATAGGGATAGGTGCCGTGATCAATATCAAGATGGGTGCCCTGCGCGCCTTCAAAAAGGATCTGTTGGCCTTTTTTAATGGCGAGATGGATCGCAACAGAAATATCTGCCACGTGGGGCGCCAGCCTTTCTGCGTATTCGCTGTATTGATCGATGATTTTTTCCGAATCTAATGGATCGGCAGAAAAGTAATGCTGAAGGTAAAAATTTTTTTCTTTTATGATGTTTTTCAGTTTTTCACAAAAAACATCAGCATCGATTAGATCAACGAACCGTATCCCTCTACGGGCGGCCTTGTCTTCGTAGGAAGGCCCGATGCCCCGGCCGGTGGTCCCAATTTTTTTATCACCATCCTTATCTTCCCGGGCGATATCGATCTGTTTATGATAAGGAAGAATCAGATGAGCTTTTTCGCTGATCTTCAAGTTGTTTGAATCAACGGAAAATCCTTTATCGTTTAAGTAATCGATTTCGCCAACCAGTACTTCAGGGTCCACCACCACCCCGTTCCCGATAAAGCAGGTTTTATTTTGTAAAATACCCGACGGTATCAAATGACAGATAAACTGTTCATTGTTTACGACCATTGTATGGCCGGCATTGTTTCCACCTTGAAATCGAACCACAATATCTGCAAATTCGGCCAAAAGATCTACAATTTTCCCCTTGCCTTCATCCCCCCATTGGGTGCCGGCAATGATGATATTCGCCACCTATTGCTCCTTTTTTATCTAAAAAGCGATTGTTTCATTTTCACACAGACACTCCAGATGCGGCGCCATGCCCCATAAAGAGTGTGAAACTTGAGTATTCACTTGCTGTTTTTGTGTTCAATCCGCCGGGTTTTAAAAAAATCTTGGATCAAAGTTTTACATTCTTCATAACAGACCCCATGCACAATTTCTAATTTGTGGTTGAACCTATCGTCCTTTGAAAAGTTGTACAAAGAACCTGCTGCACCCCACTTTGGATCGTATGTGCCGAACACAACCCTTGACACCCGGGCATGAAGGACCGCTCCCATACACATAACACAAGGCTCGACGGTAACATAGAGCGTGGTGTATAACAACCGGTAGTTGAAAACTTTCCGGGCACCTCTACGCAGTGCGAGTATCTCTGCATGGGCAGTCGGATCAGAGAGCTTTTCCACCTGATTGTGGGCCAAAGAGAGGATTTGACCCGAATCCGAAACAAGGACCGCTCCTACAGGAACTTCGTCCTTCTGTCCAGCCTTTTTGGCTTCGTTTAATGCAAGTCGCATAAATTCTGTATGGTTTCGGTCCATGGAAAGTCCGTTATAAATAAGAAAAGCGTATAATTTTTATCATAATCCACGCTTTATAACCCATGTGTCTAGATAAACAGATGGTCGCACTCCGGTTTTATAAAAATTTTATTCTCTAACTCGCTTGCATGCCCGGGTTTTAAGGTGTAGACGCTTTTCCGAGTATATATATATCACGAATGTATTGGGGAATGCAACGTGTGTAAAAGGGGCATTATGTTCCATTGCGTGCGCAAAACTTGAGTTTATAGTTGACAAAACCATCTCCGTGTGTTACCAATGTACCATTACACTTAAATACCGAGGTAAACATGAAAGAACAAATTCAAGTGCATCGAATACAGACCGGTATGCGTATTGAAAAACGCATATTAAAGGTCCTGAAGGCGTTGGCCGAGTACCTTGACATGACGCTTGGGGACCTTATTGAGGGCATCGTGCTGCATGTGTTTGAAGGCAAAGCCCCGTTCGATGATAAATTCTTAAAAAAAATTGAAGAAATTAAAAGGGTTTATGAGCTGGATTTGGATTATACACATAGTCATAAGCTCATTGAGAAAAAATCCAAGTAAAGGATTTTTCCTAAGCTTACCCCCTGAGGGAAAATAGATAATGAATAGAAATCTTGTCCTACTGTTGAGCGGGCAGTTAATCTCTCAAATTGGCGATAAATTCCATATGCTGGCTGTCGCCTTCTTGGTTCTGAAGACGACTGGCTCACCGGCCAAAATGGGACTCGTGCTTTTTTGTTCGGTCTTTCCTGGCATGCTTTTGGGATTTATCTCAGGAGCTTTTCTTGATCGCTACAATCGAAAAACGATCATCATCGGTGCAGATCTGGCAAGGGGATTGATCGTCTCCTCGGTGTCTGTTTTGTTTTATTTCGGTGCCCTGTCTTTTCCGATACTCATCACAGCACAGCTTTTACTTTCGGTTTGCACGGCTTTTTTTGACCCGGCGATTCCGGCAATTATTCCCCAAATTGTAAAGCGCGGGCAATTGACTCGGGCCAATTCCCAAACCCAGTTTGTAAGCGGGATTTCGACGATTGTCGGACCGACGCTTGGGGGGCTAACGATGGCTTGGGCCGGGTATTTACCTGTTTTTATCATCAACGCAGGTTCTTATCTGTTTTCTGCAGGATTTGAGAGTTTTATCCGTTTACCTGCGCTTGAACACAGAGCATCTGGTCAAACTAAAATAGTAGATGATATCATTGAAGGATGTCGGTATGTGTACCGGAGAAATTGTCTGATGGTAATTCTTATAATGGTGGGTGTGATCCATTTTTTTGTGGGTTCTATTGAAGCGGTTATTCCTGTTTTAGCCACCGATTTAAAGGGTGGAAGCGCTGAAAACATCGGTTTCATTCAAACTTTTTTCGGACTCGGTTCGGTCATTGCGGCCCTTTTCATCAGTATACGAAATATAAAGGACAATGAGGTTCTGTTTCTTTTCGGCAGCGTCTTTATAGTCGGTCTGTTGCTATTTCTGATTGGTGTGATTCACATGTCCGGCATACGAATGGTCATGCCCTTTCTCATTCTGTTTCTCGCAGTCGGTGGATCTATCATCTTTGCGGGAACCAGTTTTCGAAGTATTCTCCAAAAGGAGGTGGATGACATGATGATGGGAAGAGTATTCGGTTTCGTCTCTTCCGTTGGAAACATTTCGATTCCTCTGGCGATCCTTATCTTTGGTATTTTAATGGAATATATTCCGCATAACGCCATTCTGGCCACAAGCGGACTTATCCTTTTGCCAACAAGTATTCTAGCCTACCTCAAATATACGGAGACATTGTCTGAGCAACAACAGGGGAAATCCATTGTATAGGTTCACAAGTCCGGATATCAAAATTTTGCCCAAACAGTAAAAACAAAATATTTTTTCTTGACTTTTTCCGATAAATTTTGTAATTAAAAATTATAAAAAAAATGTTGGAAGGTCAACCTTTTGAAAAAAAGGGACGCAAAGCTTCCGGCCTAAGTCCATTTGAAATGGATAAGGTAGCGAGGTTGCCAGGTAGATTAAAAGGTTAGCCCGGTTTCCGATTTCGGAAGCGGGTTTTTTAATTTTAAGGCAATGTGACTAAATTTTCAAAGTGAAGCCCGCCTATCGGTAAGTTGATCTGAAGATTAGCGGCCAATGAAATCGCTGTTACGAAGATAGGCTCGACAACTGCTACACCTTTTTAATCAAAAACAGGAGGTAGTGACATGAAGGAAATCAAAGTCGAGGCGCCCCTTTTAACCTTTTATGCCTATACCAACAACCAAACAACGATCGTTTGCCCCAGTTGCGATTTCGAAAAAAAGATTGATGCAACTCCCTACAAAGGAGTCAACCGAGCACTGAAAGTGAAGTGTATTTGTGGAGAAGTATTCAGGTGTGTCATCGAATTTAGAAAATGTTACCGCAAAAAAGTAAATCTTTCGGGAGAACATTTCAGCGAAAAACCACGAAAGCGGGGTATCCTTCGTGTCGAAGAAATTTCCATGGAAGGTCTGAAATTTAGCAGCCTGGACCCAGTAATGTCCGGTTAGATTCTTGCATGTATTAATTTAATAAGACGGTAAAAAAATCAAAAAAATGCTTGACAATTAAAGTGAAAAATTTTTGCGGCACCCTGTATTATTAACAATAATTACAGGGGGTTATAACTATGCCGCG
>DRHF01000251.1 GCA_011049715.1 Desulfobacterales bacterium | reverse complement strand
GAGGGTAATTACGGTATTCACCGGGTCTATCTCCCCGAAACCCCTATGCAGAAAATCGTTGATGAGATAAACGAAAGTGTACAAGACGCGGCTTAAATCAAATATAGTGGGAAACAACCTGGACAAGGCTATGATCTAATTTAATATTGATCATTGACTATTTGAGGATGTTGCTTTGCTCCGCCGTAGGCGGATTGCCACAAAATGTATATAAATAATCTTTAAGGGAATAATGCAATCTATTGACCAACTTATTGAAGGATCCTTAAAAGGCGAAAAACTTTCGACCGCCCGTTTGATATCCATGGTGGAAAGGAAGAATGAACATGCGCCTTATATCCTGGAGAAGATATTTCCCCATTCAGGGGAGGCCTATTACATCGGTGTAACAGGCCCCCCGGGTGCCGGCAAAAGCACCACCGTAGACCGATTGATTGCGCAATTATGTAAAAACAACTATTCAATCGGTGTTATCGCAGTTGATCCCTCCAGTCCTTTCACCGGCGGGGCCTTACTTGGCGATCGCATCCGCATGCATGTAAAGCATGATAAGATGGATGTGTTTATTCGCAGCATGAGTTCAGACAGGGTTATGGGGGGGCTTTCACGGACCACCAAAGAGGCATCCCGTATCCTCGATGCCAGCGGTAAACAGATCGTCATTGTCGAGACAGTCGGTGTGGGTCAATCTGAACTTGACATTGCAGAGGCGACCGATACGGTAATTGTTATTCTTACTCCGGAATCCGGCGATTCCATCCAGATTATGAAAGCCGGCTTAATGGAGATTGCAGACATCTTTGTCGTCAACAAGGCTGATCGCCCTGGTGCAGAGGATATTTCACTCTCCATTAAAGGAATGCTCGATCGAAGTTTAAGAAAACGGGATTGGACGCCGCCCATTTTTTTGACGACCGCATCCCTAAACAAGGGAATTGATGAACTTTATGAAGGGATATGGAGCCATTCCCGATATCTTAAAAAGAATTCCAAGTTGGAAAAACGGAGAAGAGCTCAACTCAAACGTGAGTTGCGGAACCGAATCGAAAATGAGTTTTCCCATATTCTCTGGCAGGATATCATTGAAAAAAAGAATGTTGATAATCTCGTGCAGGAGATATGGGCACGGAAGATCGATCCCCAGAATGCCGCCCGCAGGATTGTAGGGGAACTGATAGAGGAATTACCCGGCAGGCAGCAAAGAGGCGGATAAATCCGTCTCCACCTATGGCTCGCTCAAAAATAACTTGATTTTTTTCAACACAGCTCAGGCCATCTTTGTTCGATCTGAAATCTGTGCTCTGAAAATACCAAATTAATTTTGTGCGAGCCTTTCATGTAATCTAGAAAGGAGGAAAGAAAAATGTTAGATATTAAGGGCTCGGTGGCGGTTATTACCGGAGGGGGCAGCGGAATCGGTGAAAGCGTTGCAAAGTACTGGATAAAGAATGGGGGAAGGGTAGTCCTTGGTGATATTGCTGAAGACGGCCTGTCCCGGGTCGAAAAAGAGATTCAGGGGATGGGCGGTGAAGTCGCCACTTTGGTTTGTGATGTTACCAAAGAAAAGGATAATGCCGATTTGGCCGCACTGGCCATTGAAAAATTTGAAGCCATCAACCTCGTGCTTCCCTGTGCAGGGATTATCAAGGATGGGCTTTTTTTGGCCCCGGATCGAGAAACCGGTAAGATTAAAGGCAAAATGAGTCTGGAACAGTTTCAATCGGTTCTTGATATCAATTTGACCGGCGTTTTTCTCACCATTCGTGAGTGTGGAGAGCAGATGATCAATCATGATTGTAAAGGGTTAATCTGCCTTATCTCCTCCACAGGTTCCCTGGGAACCGCCGGTCAGCTTAATTATTCGTCGACCAAAGCCGCCATGTCGGTGATGCCCAAAGTAATCGGCGCCGAATTTTTCCGTAAAAAAGTGGCCCATAGGATACGCTGTGTAGCGATTGCGCCGGGCTATGTGGGAACCGAACTGGTGAAAGGGATGAATCAAAAAGCGCTGGAAAAAATTATTGAGAATGTCCCGATAAATCGACTTGTGGAACCCGAAGAAGTCGCCTCTTTGATTGGTGAAATGTATCGAAACGAGGCGATAAACGGGGAGGTATATTTTATCCACGGGGGTCTTCGCCTGGGTTCCAAAGGATAGCAGGGCAAATTGAAAATTTGCAGGAAAATGAATGCGGAAGTGTTTTTCCTAATGGCAATATAGCGTTCAAATCGGGTTTTAAAATGGGTTATAGCAATAATTATGGTGAGAGTTGAAAAAATAGACTCACGGATCTCGGCTATCATTCTGTCCGATCTGAGAACGAGCTGGTTGGTTCGGGACAAAAAAAAAATTCTGATAGATACCGGGCTTCCGGCGGATGCGCCTCATCTATTTTCCGGACTTGAAAAGTTGTCCTTAACTCCCAAAGACATCGACTTTTTGGCTCTTACCCATATACATATCGACCATGCGGGCAGCGCAGGGCATTTAGCAAAAGAGAATCCCGACCTGAAAATATTTGTTCATGAAAAAGGCGCCGAACATCTCATACATCCGGCTAGACTGATGGATAGTGTTAAAAGAGCATATGGTGATAAATTTTTTGCTGTTGGAACCATGTTAAAAATATCCTTCCCCCAGCGGGTAATCCCCGTGACGACAGGGGATCATATTGATCTGGGGGATTCCAAGCTCAAGGTCTATGATACACCGGGACATGCCAGACACCATGTTGTCTATTTTGACAAGACGTCTGATTCGGTTTTTTCAGGCGATGCCCTGGGGAGCAGATATCCGGGTTTGCCAAGTTTTGTACTTTCACCCCCTCCTGATTACGATAAAGAGCTTGCCCGGCAATCGATCGATTTAATCCATGGTTTACATCCGAAAAAAATTAATTTCACCCATTGTGGACAATACGATCTCGATGGACAGTCTGATTTTTATGAGAAATTGAAAGCCAAACACGATTCATGGGTTAACCATGTATTGGAGATTCTCAAAGAACGGCAGGATATGAGCCATTCGGAAATTTTCGATAAATTCGTCGCAAAAGTGCCTGATCTTAAACATTACCCCGCTCAATTTTTTTCTTTTAATTTGAGTCTGAAAGGCATCTTAAAATATCTAAAGCGGCTGGGTCAGATATAAGGAATCATATGTTTTTTCAACAAGTTGAAGTCGGTGATCAATCTGTTTTTGCGTATCTTATCGGCGATTCAAACGCGGGTGAGGCCGCAGTGGTGGATCCAGCCGATGATGTGGATAAACTGATTGATATGGCTAAAAATAATCAGTTAGAGATTAAATTTATCCTCAATACCCATGGCCATGTGGACCATGTCATGGGAAATGCTGAAATGAAGGAAAAAACCGGGGCCAGGATCGTTATCCATGAAGCTGAAGCCGAGTATTTAGAAAAAATCGGAGATTTCTGGCTCAATATGTTTAATGCGCGAAAATCTCCGCCTGCAGACATGATTTTGCAGGACGGTAATATATTTCGTATCGGTGAAATTGAATGGGATGTGTTCCACACCCCCGGGCATACGCCTGGGGGTGTATGTCTTTATAATTCAGGCCATGGCATCTGTGTAACAGGGGACACCCTGTTTGTCGGCTCGGTTGGGCGAACCGACGGCCCCAGGGCATCATGGGAGCAGCTTCTAAATTCCATTCAAACCAAACTGATGATTTTGCCTGATGAGACCGAGATTTTTCCCGGACATAATTACGGCATATCTCCAACCTCAACCATCGGACATGAACGTGTGGCCAATCCCTTTTTGAACGGAACATTCAGTGCTGAAATGTTCTGATTTTGCCCGCCTTATTTTTTCCCGGGTTGTTTCCTTTTTTAGCGGAACAAAGCTCTACTTTTTTAAAGGAGTCCAGCAGTATGCAAACCATTAAAAACAGTCTATTGAATCATATCATGCATCCTGAAAGTGTGGCGGTTATTGGCGCTTCGAACAACATGCTGAATATGGGAACCACACTTTTGAACAATCTGCTTTCCTTCGGTTTCAAAGGATCAGTCTATCCTGTGCATCCAAAATCAGAAGAAGTGTTGGGCCTTAAAGCATATCGGAATGTGTTGGAAATCCCTGCAATACCGGATCTCGCCCTTGTAGTCGTGCCGACTCGGATCGTTGCTCAAGTGATGCGAGAGTGCGGAGAAAAGGGAATCCGACGCGCCATCATTGTATCCGGTGGATTCAGGGAATCCGGTGAAGAGGGACGACGTCTGGAAGAAGAATTGCTCAGAGTTACAAAACAATTCGGGATCCGATTCATCGGACCCAACTGCATCGGAGTCGTAAATCCTGCCCATCGGTTCAATACCACGTTTTTTCATTACGATGCTTCGATGAAGGGTTTTATCGGTATGGTATCACAAAGCGGCAGTTTTATTACCCAGATGTTCTATCATTTGAACAAGTTTGGATTGGGATTCAGCCAGGGATTCAGTGTGGGCAATCAGACCGACATCGATATGGCGGATTGTGTGGAATACCTGGCAGCGTGCGATCGAACCAAAGTCATTGGTCTTTATATTGAAGGATTGGCGCAGCCTAAAAAGTTTAGTCGCATTGCGCGGGAAGTTTCCAGGCACAAGCCCATTGTGGCGCTATACGTGGGTGGCACCGAAGCAGGCAGCCGGGCCGGTTCATCCCATACCGGCGCCCTCTCCGGGGCCGATAGAATCTATGAAGGTTTTTTTAGACAGTGCGGAATCATTCGGGCACGCAGCATTGAAGAGCTTTTTGATTTTTGCTGGACCCTGGGCACCCAACCACTGATGCAAGACAATCGAGTAGCGGTCTTTACGAACTCAGGGGGACCAGGCGCTTGTGCAGCTGACGCTGCGAACAGGGCCGGCCTTCGGGTGCCTCTTTTATCTGCAAAAACCCAAGAAAAGATTCGAGAAGTGGTTCCCCAGACCGGCTCCTTAAATAATCCCATCGACCTCACATACACCCGAAACTATGAGGACGTTTACGATCTTATTCCGCGCACACTTCTTGAAGATCAAGATTTTGACGGTATTTTGATGTACTTTCTTCCAGCTTCGGATTATTTTAAACGGCTTTTGAACAAGACCGAATCCCCCTTTTTTCATACTGTTGAAGATTTCGAAAAATACATGCTGGATCTTTTTATTCGTTTTACGAAGCTGGTTAAATCTTACCAAAAGCCTTTCCTGGGATCTTCCTTTTTATTGAGAAGCGAACGACTCATTCGGGAGGTAGAAGATCTTGGGATTCCGATTCTGCCCAGCCCCGAACGATCGGCGAATGCCATGGGCGCTTTGTACCGCTACTCTTTAATGCGTAAATTGATGGTCGAGTAAAGCTGAACCAAATCTAAGCGCCAATTCTGCGAAGTTGTTTTTGCGCGAACCCTAAGGACTTAAATTTTTTTAGCGTTGTCGGCTTTTCGCCTGATCATCCGCTTCACCGTGTATTCCATTATTGTTTCGTTCGTTTGGTTAATCACCCGATGAAGAAACGTGATGATGCCTCGATTTGCTTTTTTAGTCTCCTTCTTTTCAATGACTTCCAACTCGACGGAAATGGTATCCCCGATAAATAATGGTTTTAAAACCGTCAATTCTATTCCCAAAAAGGCCATCCCGGTGTGATGGAGAATACCTGAAAGCAAGGTCAAGCCTTCTGCAAATGAGAATGCCAAAGCACCTGGCGCAATCCGCCGTTTAAAGGGCGACTCTGTCTCCACGTACACCTGATCCATAAAAAGAGGCTCGAAAAAACCGCATTGGGTCGAAAAATTTATCAGGTCTGTTTCGGTTATCGTTCTTTTAGACGAATAATATATTTTATTCGGTATAAAATCCTCATAATACAATCCTTCTATCAAAACTACCCCTTCCTTTCTTTTTTTAGAATTTGATCAGCAACAATGTTTTTCATAATTTCCGGAGTCCCACCGGCGATTTCCAGGGCCTTTGCATCACGTAACCAGCGTTCAAACGGTTTATCCCGATAACAGCCATGGCTTCCGGTTATTCTGATAGCCGCCATTATGGTTTCAACGGCTACTTCGCCACAGAAAAGCTTGGCCATTGAGGCGGTGGAGGAAGAATCACCTCCGGTTTCATCAAGTGTTGCCCCTTTATTCCGTAAAAGTTCCGCCGCCTCCAATTGAGTATACAATTCGGCAACTATCCAGCGGATTCCCTGAAAATCGACAATATTTTGATCCCCTACTTCACGCGCTCCGGCAAAATTCAGGGCTTCTTCTATGGCAGCTTTGGCCATTCCGAGAAAAACGCTGGCGTTTCCCAAACGGCTGAAATTGAAGGTATTGATAAAAATCGATAATCCCTCACCTTCTCGACCCAGGATATTTTCTTTGGGAATAGGACTTTCTTTTAATTCAAATTCGTAAATCGGAGAAGCCCTAAGTCCGATTGGATCGAGCTTACGTTTGATCTTAAATCCCGCCGTCCCTTGCTCGAGTAAAAAAATAGTCAAACCACGTTCAGTTCGGGCCAGTAGATTCAAGATATCGGCTTCCGCAGCGTCATTAATGTGGCTTTTAACTCCGTTCAAGATGTAATTGTCTTTTGTTTTCCTAGCAGAGGTCTTGATTTTGGCAAAGCTGGAGCCGGCGGCAGGTTCAGATATCGCAGTAGCGGCATGAAGTTTGCCGCTCGCCAGGCCTGGTAAAAATCTTTTTTTTTGTTCCCGGGTCCCATAGTTCATTATCATTTTCTGTGTCTGAAATATGCCATTGTGATGATAACCGGCGCTCAATCTGCCCAATTCTTCACTTAATAAACAGTATTCCATGGTTCCCAGAGCCAACCCACCGAATTCCTGCGGTACGATTACGCCCAGAAATCCTTGCTCACCGAATTTAAGAAAAGCTTCTTTGGGAAATATCGATCGGCGGTCATATTCTGCGACTTCTGGCGCCATTTCCTTTTCAATAAACTCTCTGGCCTTTTGCTGGAATTGAAGCTGTTTTTGATTGTATGAGAAATCCATTCATTCCTCCTGCTCCTGACAGTTTGGAAATTGAAGATGCAAATATAATGATTTGGTAACTAGTGCCCATCCGCGACTTTAAAATAAATAATAGAGGTGTCCGATTCAGAAATGAGCAATTTTTGTCCTGGGCAAGTTGAGCACATCTTATAAAAATCAGAGGCGAAATCCCGCAAATTTTTGCGAGGGCCGCACAAGGGTTTACGGTGAGGCGTACGTGCTGTACGCCGCAACCGAAAACCCGCGGAGAACGCCGAGCAGGGCAATAAAGGCCATTTATGGATGGACACTAACTATAATTGGCTGAGTTCCCACAGGCAGCCATACATTTTATTCGGGTGTAAGAAAATACTTTTTGAGTCTGACCACCTGTCCAAGGGTTCAATACCAAAGTGTTTTAGTTGCCGGATCGCTTCAGAGAGGTTCCCAACTTCTAAAGCCAGGTGATGAATTCCCTCGGGAACACCCTCGGATGAATTATTTTGAAAATCGTACAGAAGATCAAATCGTGCATTCCCGACAACAAATCGATCGTATGAGCAATCAAAACGCTCGTCCCTGGCGCTTGTAATTCTTTTAGCGCCCAGCTTGTGAAGAAAAAAATCGCGTCCTTTCTCCAGGCTGTTTATCCCAATAGCAACGTGGTCTAAATGTTTAATCATCGGATTACTAGCTGGTTTCTGGAGTTTTCGTTGCACCAGCTGCATGCCCACCCTGAGCGTTAATGAAGGATGCAGAAAAGTAAATCGCATTCCTTTATGCATGGTTTTCCCGAAAATCCGGACCCCTTTTTCCTCCAGCTGGTGGGTCGCCTGGTCGATATCGGTTACTCTCAAAGCCAGATGATGAAATCCCTCTCCGTGTTTTTTCAGGAAATCGATTAAAAATCCCTTTCCACCCCGCGGCCCCATGAGCTCGAGTTCATTTTGCGGACCCAACGAAAACACAAGATTGGTATGGACACCATCGGGAGGACAGGAAAGACCCATAACCAAATCCAGTCGAAATACATTGGTAAAAAGTGCGGCTGCCTGCTCGATATCATATACCGCCAGGGCGATGTGGTCGATCTGTTTATATATGGTATCACAGCCACTTAATTTTTCTTTTCCGTCCTTCATCCCGAGAGTTTCATTTTAAACACTATTGGTTTGTTTTTGCTATATTATTTATTCCATATATTTATGGTGGGTGGTTTCAAGCGATAGGGTTTGAAAGGGTAGGTTTTATGTACCTGTTGTTAGGGGCTCGCCTAAAAT
>DRHF01000250.1 GCA_011049715.1 Desulfobacterales bacterium | reverse complement strand
GCTCGACAAGATACTCAGAGAAAAAGAGGTTCAGCATGCGTGAGACAGATGTAAAGCGTGCTGCTGAAAGGCGACTTCCAAACCCAAGGCTGAAAATAAATCCGAGATTGTCCACGTCAGCCTTTAAAAATCCGAGAAGCTCCCTGCCGACAAGCTTACCATCTTTTTCCTTCTTGGATTTTTGTGAAATCATATTAAAAGTTTTTGGCTGACCGGTCTCAAGTTCACGATCGCCTTCTTCCCGGTCGAAAAGGTTGAACCATTTTTCCTCAAGCAGCTCCTCCTCTGTTAGACGTGGTAAATGCCTTGCCAACCGAACCCGGCTAAAATTACCTGAATCTATTAGCGTCTCAACAAGAGAAACATCGTTCAGGTTTGATGGAGGGTTTTTAGACAGGGTTATCCACGTTTTATCAAACAAAGGAATTTTCCCTCTATTTCCATATATCAGGTAGTTTGTGCTGGGCAGACGTGTTCCTATATATACAATCTGATCACAGCAATCTGAACAAACAGAAATTGAAAGCCCTTCCTTTTCCTCATATCTTTTAGATGATTGTTCGTCTGCTGCATTAACATTGCAAAGGGCACAGTTGCCACCCTCATTTTCATCATAACCTTCTTCAATGACAGGGCCTTTCACTGCAAAGGTTCTTTGTAATTTGTGGTATTTTGACTCTTCTATTGATTCATTTACGGCATCAAGAATAGATTGGAAGTTGTCCAACCGAAAATCTTGCTGTGCCATTTTGGTATCCATGGAAAGATTCAAGGTTAGCTGGCCTTTGAACTTTTTTCGGAACCACAGTTGAATTTCTTTCTCCATCGCACTTATCTTTGACTGATACGCCTCAATAAGTGGTAGAAGGAGGATAAACTTTCCCCCGGAATCCATAAGTTTGCTCACACAAGAGAGACCCAGGCGATTCTGTGTGTCGAGCAGGATAGACCGTGTCAGAGCCTGCAGGTAAAACGATCTGGCTCGAAAAATTTTAGAAACCCCCCGCCCACTGTTTTTGGAGATTCCAAAAATATAATCCTGGATGCCTGAAAGATCCCCTCCCATAAGAATAAATTTAGCCTCTTCGTCCCTCCAGCTTGGAACTGAGTTGTTGGCACTGTGATAGATATAAAGTGACTGGGCTATACTTGCGGTACTGAACGAGTGATCAAATAGTGAAACATCGGGTAATGTTTTATAGGATGATGAGGGTATGCACCATGAGTATTTTTCCAAAAGGGAAATTATGCTGTCCAGATAAAAATGAAACTCAACATCTGTGTTCATTTTCTCGATTTCAGAAAGAAACAGATTAAAAAGACGAACGTAGTCTTCTGGCGGACCTTTTGGGTCCCCCTGTTTTGGGAATATCTCGTCGCTCGATATTAATGGAATTAAATCGTGATATGCGCTCCCCGGAACTTTGAACTGATGTTTTACAAGTTCAATCTCATCGAAGATGGATAATAGGCGACTTTCCCGAAACCCCACTTTGGATTCGGATTCTTCGTCTGCAATCCTGTCCAAACCTGAACTAAGACGGTCTGCAACGGTCACGGCCATTTCCGGTAAACTTTTTTCGTCTGGTTTGTGGTGGGCAGATGCAATCCTTGCAATTTTAGAACGGTATCCCTCCAGTTCTGACGGCAAAGGCAGATTTTTTTCCAAAAAATAATCAGAGTAAACGGTATGCCAGTGGCCGGGTCTACCCTGATAACTCGTAAGGTATTCACCCTCCATTTCTCTTGAGTAAGGTTGATTTGCTCTCTGCGCAAACTTTCCAATGTCATGCAGCAGAGCGCTCAGAACTAACAATTTTAGTTCCTCTTTCATAATTCCTCCTCATTAATTATAGCAATCGCTTCACAATAATTTAAATGGGATCGTGTAACAAATACTGCAATGTTGCCATCTCACCAATCACCGGCAAAATGTGGTCTAGAAGGTAATTTGGATTTTCGATTTGTCCATTAAAATACCATAACGGGTATTGGGACGTGTCCCCACGGATGCGATCTCAAGCTCTTTCAGACTGAATGGGCCGAACCTGCCCAGGAGATCGCTTTTTATTTTCCCTTTGTACATATTGAAGTTATCAGCGCTCAAATTTGTAATACCGGTATCACTCATCTCATCTAATGGACGGGAGCCTGAGATTCTTTTATAAAGATTCGTTATTTCATCCTGCTTTGCATAAATGGACTGGACATCAAGAAAACAGTCGTCACAATTGCGGCAGGTTTTCATATCTTTTGAGCAGTTTTTCTTTTGTATGGCAAAAAATGCATAGACCGCCATCCGCGCCGGCATCAGATCAAGTTCCAGGGTCTTGTAAATAATTTTGCCAGAAACCATGTTCACGATCAGATGGTTTTTATCCTCCCTGACCAATGAAAGCATTAAAGTTCCTGGATCCTGGGGTCCTTTCAGTAGGTTGTCTGATAGTTGCCCCCGTATCGAGACAAATGGAATATGGACCAGGTTAATTTGTGCAAAACTGGTTTCTTTAAAAAAAGGCTGGCCCTGATTGTCCTTGAGCTCAATGGTTTTTGATTTTTTTGGTGGGTAGAAAAAATCCCGATTGCTTTCAAACTCCGGCGACACTAGCATGTGATAAAGTCGATCCTGGGGCCGACCATACATCTGTGCAGCCAGGGTTAAACATGAACTCATGGTTTTCCGTCCGCCTGCAATCGAGAAAAAAACGGAAGTTTCAGGACTTTTGGTAAAATCAAACGACAGTTCAAGACATTTTTTGAGAAGGTGCTCGTTATCAGACTCATCTGTTATATCTGAAATTTCAATGCCGTGGCCATCGGTTATTACATGAATGTTGTGATGTCCAAAATCGATGGTAGAAGAATCAATTTCATATTCTTTAAGGTAGAGGTAATAGTGGCCGTTGTTTCCTCCAAGCAGTTCAGCGTAAATTCGTTCTTTGCCATCCCTTGAGGTAATAACATGGATTGCCTGTACTGGTTGCTTGTTCTGGTGCAGCGCGAACAAAGTCTCTGTTATCACTTGGGGGCTTAAGCCGGTCACTGCGAGGAGGATGTTATTCATTTCAAGATCTCGCCCTTAAATTTCCCCAGACCAAAAGATGTCTGCTTACCTATATGAACTTCGGAACAAAAATCGACCAAGGGCATATACTCCATCATATGCCCTTCATATGTGATTGAGCCGCTTATGCCCCCCATCATCATCCGCTGCTCCTGGCGGTTTGAATATCGCTCCCAGTCAAACCATCGTAAGTCAGTTTCAATAATCCGGATGGCATCAGCCCGTTTCACGAGGCCCCTGTAGTCCAGGGGCGGTTCTCCGCCACCGTAAAAGTTATGGAGGGAAGAAACTCGCCTTAACATAGCTCTCACCAAGGCATGAAATGGCAGATCAGTTTTGAGCCGGTTTTCAAATTTTATGCGGAGAGGGGTTTCGAGGGTGATTTTGAGCCGAAAATTATTTTGGGAATAATTATTCGGTTCAGAAAGAGATAAGGTTGCGAAAGATTCGTCTATATTCAATTTTTGATCGGTATCAGTATAGATGATCTTTCCATCAAGTTTCACCCTTTTTAAGGCAAATTGTCCACGCTTTCCATTAATTCTTTTGCCGACACCTATTCTTCCCATCTGGTCAAAAGCATAAATGAAATAGGGAAGACTATTATTAATTTCTCCAAAAAGGAGCAAGTTAAAATCGAATGAGTCCTCCTTTGAAAAATCCCTCTCATTGGTTAGTGGAGGTTCAATGACAAATGGGTGGGGTGGGGAAGCGATTCTGGATTTTTCCGGTAGATTCAGGGACCCCGAAGTCTCAAAGGCAAGGGCATAAACACAACGTTGCTTTAGCAAACACTCAGAGCACACCAGGCGTTTTAACGCACAGACCACCTTTTTCAGCGCAATGCCGAAGACACCCCGGAAGGTTGATCCCTTGTAATAAGGAAGGATGGCCTCACTTTCAAGGCGACTTGTAAATTGATATCTTCCGTAACGCATGATCAGTGTCCCATCTCATTAATATCAAGGAATAAATAAAATAGTTTCACGGGTACTAGGGCATGATCATAAAATTTAAAAGCTTTGCAACCTTGCAACACATTTTGTTTGGTTAATCAATGGGTTTTAAAAACAAGCGTCATAAAAACAAAACCCCTTTTCTTTTTTTTAAGAAATGGGGTTCCGATGTTCATTCCATAGCAGCCTCGCTCTCTAATCGAGCTTTAACTCGATTAGATGTTATTCGTTATCAGTTAGCAGTTATTGGTTTGAGGAATACAGCTAACATTTAACCGATAAGCCCCCAGCTGAGCCTTTTTTCGCTCAATTGGGGTATTATTTAAGGTTGTTTGGATCTTGAACTATTTAATGGGACAATTTGAATGAAAATGAATGTTTATCATAACTATTGAAAAATACAATGCTATTTTTTTGGGGAGTTAATACTTAGTCGAATTACCTATTATGAGTTTTCGGAAACCAAAAAAAACATCATTGAATTCCTCTCGCCCCAGTACGATCTTCCGGACCTACGGGGTAAACAAAGGCGCAAAGACGCTAAGAATTAATGGGACACGGATTTACTGGATTATCAGGATATTATTCCTTTATCAGTTTCCGGATGAAACTGATAAAACACAATCGCCTGCAGCGAAAAAATGAGGGAGTGAAAATTAAACGTCATCAATCCGCTCTTGTGAAAATCCGTGCCTGCGGACGGCTCGTTTCAGTAGCTTGGTCTCAACATCATACAACTCGGCAAGATCTCGATCTATTAAAACTTTTTCACCGCGTAACTCTATAATTTTATTAACAATCGATACAACAGGGCTCAATGTTTTTACTTAAAATAGCTCCCACTTTAAATTTTATCTCAATTGATCATATGAGGAAAGGGGTCTGCCCTTGACTCTTGATTCCGGATATTATTCATTTTCAACCACCCGGACAACCGGCCCGCCGCAGCGCATGCTCCTGCCTTGCAGCACCAGCATCCCTTTGGATACCTTGCTAAGGCACGAACTTCAAGCTCCAAATCCAGTTGACATCGAGCAATGAGCGTTCGGGTCAATCCGTACGACGCGGTGGTTGACTGAAAGAAACGGGAGATTTTGGCTGACGGTCAACATTGAGATGAAATATGTCGGGCCGTGAGTAGTGTCCAGTCACATCGAATGTTCGCCGTGCGGAACGAACGTCTTCAAGGTCAATATCCGCTATTAAAAAGCCCTTCTCGTTGCGCATTGGTCCGGCAATGACTTCGCCCAACGGCGAGCAGACAATCCCGTTTCCGGGCATCAGCCATTCTCCCTCTACGGGGGAAATGCTGTCCCGTGAAGGTAACCCGGACGGAATATCGCTGTCCTCGAAAATAGGGGCGACACCAATGACGAACACGGAGCCCTCGCGTCCAATGTGTTGCATCGATGCCAGCCAATTCTCGCGATGATCCGCAGTTGGTGCGCAGTAAATCTCAACGTTCTGTGCGTAAATCGC
>DRHF01000249.1 GCA_011049715.1 Desulfobacterales bacterium | reverse complement strand
GATGGTAGCAGCGCTATCGGTCGTATCACCAAGGGAGTTGATTGCATTGCAGGATGTAGGAATCGGGCAAACCGATAAAGATGGGACAAGACCAAAGATAATTCATTGCGGAACAAAGGGGAGTAGCGACGAAATAACAATCGTCGGGCTTGATGTGGCGTTACCGATATCCCTATTATGTACGGGCCACATATCAAGATCTGATATGGCAAGTTCTTTCTATACGGATCGATCCCTTGAAGCGGCCTTGGAAATGCTCGAAACCAAATACAGTCCAGAAAAATCTGCCCCTGAGATCAAAAAGGCTTTTTTGAAGGCATGGGGCGATATACCAAAGGATTTAAAACCGGTAAGGGAATCTGAAACGTCCAAAACGAAACCGGGGCGAATAGCGGGATAGCAAAATTATAGATAAAAAGGAGGTCTAAAAAATGGAAGATGCATATGCACTTGAAATAATAAAGCAGTTGGCGGAGATCAATATCTCTTTAAACCGATTGCTTGTATTACAGTCCGACCTGGCACAGCGCCTGTGGGGTGGAGAGCCACCGATTAGGCTTTATGGTTTTCCGACAGATAAAACATATGTCAAAGGACTGTATCGTATAGAATTGGAGTTGGGCGGTATAAAGAATGATCTAAAGAAAAAAAAGGAGGTCTAAAAAATGAATTGCAAAAAATGTCGTTGCGAAACAATCACCGATACTTGCCCGGAATGTGGGTACATCGGATTGGTCGATATTTCTCCACATATGTATTTTGAAAAGAACGCCCTTGGCCATAGGTGTAGAGAGTGTCAACACATTTGGCTCGGCGGTGAAGATAAATGACCAAGGGAAGGGGGAAGAGAATAAAAAATGACAAAAGAAAAAACTATCCCATGGTGCAAGGCGTTCAGGGAATATGACGACAAGACCACTCCAGGGATTATCCTGCGCGGAGCCAGGGGAAAAGAGGGGCTAACACAAATAGAACTTTCAAGAAAAATCGGTATCCCTAAAAGCCATATTTCTGAAATGGAAAATGGACAACGGCCAATAGGAAAAGATACGGCTAAGAGTCTTGGAACCGCCCTTAATATTGGGCACTTGGTTTTTCTTTAGGAGGGCGAATGGCTGATAAGTTTAAAAGGGTAGCATATCTTTGTCAATGGTGTGGTCAAAATCTTCACGAAGTTACAAACGAACGATCAATGCGACCGCTGCCGATTTATAATGATTACGATGGCAAGCAGTACTGTTCCATTTATTGCGCGAAAACCGGATATTCTTTTTATAACGAAAGGAACTGAACCGAATGACAAAACAAAAACTAAACGACCTATTACAAAAGCACGGCTCACTCGAATGGAACGGCAAATGCCACGACTGCGGGGATCCAGTTAATATCCAAGCCATAATTGAAGGTGAAAACCATATCAATATTTCCGGGGGCGCGGTTTACGAGGTTGACCAGATGGTCGGGTGGAAATTGTATCTGAAATGCGATGTTTGTTTTGGAAAGAATAAGGAACTGCGGAATTTTCAGAGCTGCGAGGTTTATTCGAGAGTAGTGGGCTATTTAAGGCCGGTTTCGCAGTGGAATGAAGCCAAGCAAGTTGAGTACGGAGACCGGAAAACATTTGATAAGAACATGAAGGGAATAAATTAATGTCAACCGATTATTATCTTGATTGTAAGTTGCATAAAATGGCGGTGCATTTTACCGATAACAAATCCAATGGACCCAATGACAAAGAACTGCTTAGAATGTTTTTGATATGTCATGGTTTTTACAGCTACCGGTGCGAAGTACGCCTTGAATCAGAGCATACTATCGAATTCGATCGTTGCAAGGATTTTAAAAAAGAGGCTATGGAAATTGAGGAGCAGGTAAAAAAAGAGCTTGGTGGAATATGAAAAAGGTCATCGAAAAATTAACCGAGCAGATTGAGATGCACGAAAGGCATTTAATGGCGTTTTATCAAAACAACGATAAGGAAAATATTAGCTATTTTCAGCCATTTATTGATGGGTTGCTTTTTGCGCGGGATTTGCTGGAGGGGGACGGACAGAAATGATTAAAAAAATAATTGATTATATTAAAGAGCGAAAAGAGATAAGACGACGAAAACGAGTGGCAAAATTTATGTGGGATCAGACGCTTAGTTCGCATGATTATTTTATGGGTTGGTCGGATGAATCGGATGAAGAAAGCGATGGTGATTTATGATCTGTCCTGACTGTGATTCGAAAAAAAAGGGGTTAAATAGCTCGTGAATAAAAAATTTGAACTTTCAGAGGACAGCTTGAAGGTGCTATATATAGATCAGGAAATGACATCCGGTATGATTGCAATGAAGATTGGATGCAGTCGAAGGACTGTTAGCAGGAGGTTGAAAGAATTTGATATCCCAATGATGAGAAAACCCGAAGTGACTCAAGACGAGCTGATAGAGCTATACACACATCAGCGACTATCCTGCAAGGAAATTGCAGAAAGGACCGGGTATCGATCATGGACAATTGGTAGAAGATTAAAAAAATATAAAATCCCTACAAGGGGACATAGCAGGCAACCAAGCAGGTTTGAAATACCAAAAGAATTTCTTAAAGATCAATTAAAATCTACATATAAAGGAAAATTCGAGATACCCAAATACGTTCTTGATGATCTATACACAGAAAGAAAGATGACAATAGCACAAATTGCGGCAAGGTTTAGGTGTGATGTAACAACAATACGCCAAAGATTAAAGGAACACAGAATCGCTATCCAGCCCCAATGGAAAAGGAAATACCTTCCCTTGCCTGAAGATGAGATCATCGATTTATATGTAAATAGAAAAATATCTGTAGCGAGTATCGCAAAAAGGTTTGGGTGTAGTCGGGGAACGGTTGAAAAAAGATTGATAAAACATAATATTTTACGAAGAAATACTGCTGGAAAGAACAACGGTAATTACAAGGGCGTTACAAAAGAAATGAAGCGACTTAATGTTATAATGAGTTCGGGTATTCGTAGCTCAATCAAACGCGGTAAGGGCAAGCGCAGGGTGAAATGGTTGAGCTTAATACCCTATACTCACAAAAATTTAATTAGACACCTTAAAAAAACCATACCACCCGGCTATTCGTGGAAGGATGATTTCATTAATAGAAAAAATATTCTCCAGATAGACCATATCGTACCGGTATCGGCATTCAATTTTTCAGAACCCGAACACGAAGACTTCCAAAAGTGTTGGGCATTAAACAACTTGCGCTTGCTTCCACGCATAGAAAATGCGCGGAAAAACGCAAGGCTCGACAAACCATTTCAGCCAAGTTTACTCATGTAAAAACAACAATAAAAAGGGGCGGGTGGAGATATATGGATTGTATAGACTGCGGCCACAAATTAAAGATAACGGATTCCAGACAATGGGAACCACAACTGCGAGTCCGAAATTATAAATGCCCGAAGTGCGGATTTAAAGATATAACAAAGGAACGATTGGAGGTTAAGTCAACACCGGCAACATTTAGGAAAAATATCGTTGAAAAAATTCCATTGGTAATGAATTTTGAAAGCAATTAATTTCTATATATTGATTGTTGGACCTTGACATTTTGCGATTTATAGCTATTATATAGCTACACATTAACCAACAGGATAGACAATATGGCGCAGACTAAAGAAGAAAAAAAGATTTACCAAAAAGAATACTATCAGAATAACAAGGAAAGGCTAAATATCCAGAGCAAAGAATACCGACAGGCTAACCGGGAAAAGGCAAGTGCCCATGCAAAAGAATACCGACGGGGCCACAAGGAAAAGATAAATGCCCGTATGAAAGAGTACCATAGAAATAAAAGGGCAACCGATCCAAAATACAGACTCAATATAAATATAAGCGTTGCAATCAGGCAGTCGCTAAAAGGAAACAAGGGCGGGCGGCACTGGGAAACCTTGGTCGGATATACACTTACCCAATTTGAGAAACACATGGAAAGGCTGGGCGCGAAAATTGAAAACCACGGCAGGGGACCGGGTAAATGGGAAATCGATCACATAATACCCCGAAGCGTTTTTAATTTCACGAGGCCAAGGGACGAAGATTTTAAAAGATGTTGGGCGTTGTCGAACCTTCGGCCACTATGGGGGTATGAAAATCAGGCAAAGCAGGCAAAATTAGAAAAGCACTTTCAACCGAGTTTGATTTTTAACTAAATGACTATTGAACATTAAGGGCAAGGGCGGTATAGCAATTACACGAACAAACAAAACGAACAGGAGGGGAAAAATGAGCAAGATGAAAAAAGCATTAAGCAATTGTGATAAAGTCGTACTTATGGGGCTGGCTGTCAAGATGGAAACGGCAGTTTCGAGTGTGGGCAGTGTCAAGGATCGCTATAAAGAAATGGTTGAACTTATTGGAGGTGTAAATCCTGCAAAATGTTCAATTGTGCAAGTATCTATCGATGGCAAAGAGTTTGAATGTCCAATCAAGCCTATCACATAGACCGCCCCTTCCTAATCGAATGGTTCAAGAATTTTGAACCGCCGGAGCATTTCAAGGGCGGATGTATGAAAACGCGATTGAAAAAATATTGCTATCGAATTAAACCCGATGGAACGCTTGGCAAGATCACTGAAAATTGCGAACATCGGCAGGGGTGTTCCGGGCATCGGTATGATTTGGAAATATGAATGATTAATATGGGGGAGGGATACAATGAAAAAGATACCCACAATATTTAAGCGCAATCCTGATAACCTGCGTGAGCTACTTGACGAACCACATCCAGATTGTCTTTGGGTTTTTACGGGCGAGGGGGCTGCTACCCGCAAGTATGATGGGACATGTGTAAAGATTGAAAATGAAAAATACTTTAAAAGGCGGGAGGTTAAAAAGGGGAAACCCATTCCATTTGGATTTATTGAGATGGGCTTTGATTCAAACACCGGAAAGCGAGTTGGCTGGATAGAGATCGACCCATCCGAAAAAGAAAACAAATGGCATGTAGAGGGATTGAAATTCACTTCGCCTGATGGAAACTTGCCAAATGGTACATATGAACTTATCGGCCCTAAAATTCAAGGCAATCCAGAAAACAGCGAATGCCATGGGCTTATAATGCACGCTTGCGCTGAAGAGTATGAAAATGTCCCCCGTTCTTTTGATGAATTAAGGGAATGGCTAAAAGACAGAGATATTGAGGGAATAGTATTTCACCATCCTGACGGTCGTATGGGGAAAATCAAGAAGCGTGATTTTGGACAAAAACGGGCCTAAAAGGGATTAATCGGTATGATTTAGAGATATGATAATCAACAAAAAGGAGGCTAAGAATGAAATTCGAATTGGGAGAACTATTAGAGGACAAAGTAACAGGATTTAAGGGAACGGTAATGGTTCGGGCTGAATATTTTACAGGATGCGTTTGTTACGGGCTATTTTGCCCCAAAAACTAAAGGACGGAAAACCCATGGACTGGGAATGGATAGATGATGGTCTATTGAGTCGGGTTAAGGGGGGAAAGAAAATAACCTTCGGAGGGAAGTCCGAAAAGCCAACTGGCGGTCCTCATCCAAACGGACCACAAATGTAATTTAACGGGGCAGCAGCGAAGGCATTTCGTCCACTAAGACGTGCGGTGAAACTTGCATGAGTAGCCGCGATTAAACTAAACCGGGGACACGCATCACGCTATCATCGGTATAATGAGCGACCTGGCCTGCCCTGTTTTTTTAAAACAAAGGAGGCAATATGTCATACAATATTGACACATGGAAAACAAAAAAAAACTTGTTAATCTTACCATTCCATTAGAGAGCTTTTTTAAATCCGGTAGAACGGATTTCCATCCAGAAAAAGAATTCGACGAAAACGGAATGTTGACATTGGTGTTTTGCGAGTCTGAAATTACCGGAAACCTTAAAGACGGAACTTTCTATATAAGTGATATTGATATTTCCGGCGAGGGTAGCGGATACGATATGAATGAAGTTATAGAACCGGCCCTCAAAGATAGTACTGGAGAACTAATTGCTTCCCGCGTATGGGAGGGCGGCGATTCTATTAATCAGATCATCGTCAAGGATGGTAAGGTGGAATGGCGCGATATTGAGATTTGAAAAAGCAACACAATGAGGAGGGAAAATGAACGAAAAACTGAATAAACGGATTAAAAGCCTAGAAG